>JAZQVK010000075.1:0-10465 GCA_045631765.1 Eubacteriales bacterium | reverse complement strand
GGAAAGAAAATTTTTTGATTTTTAGAGAGGCGGGCGGCGAAAGAGCTAAGACAAAAAGGGCGACACACGCGTACCTGCCGTAGAGCAGGTACGCAACGAAATTTGCCCTTACGGGCAAATGAAATCGCTTCGCGGTGAAATATTTGCTCCGCAAATGTGAAATGTCCGCTTGCGCGGACGTGGGCAAATTTCATTTCACATCGAGCGGGGCGAGATATTTCACAATGTGCGGTAGCACATTATTTCACGTTTTGCGAAAGCAAAACATTTCACTATATGCTTTTGTGCCCACAAAAGCAGTGCTTGTCAAGAAAAAAAGAAGAAGAAACTTAACGATTCTTCGTCTTTTTCCTGTCGGTAGGTGTTGTTCCATTTGATACTGCTCTATCGCATGCATCCCCAGGTCGCCCTTTTCATCATACGTTGCTTGTCGCTTTCTTTTTCAGCTTATAAAGCTCCTCGGCGGCGAGGCGGGTCTTGGCAGCGTGATCCCCCTCGGTTGGGAAGCAGTAATAGAGCGTTTTGCGGTTGCCTATACAGATCACGTCGCCGATCTCGTACCAGTAATAATCGGCGTACAGGCCGTAGCAGGCAAGCGGCGATTGGGTATAAAGGAGGCTGCCGGCCTCATCGTACAGCACGAAGCCCTCGCTCGTGTGTACCAGGCGACCTGCACCTACCATATACACGGCGCTGTAATCACGCAAAACGCCGATCCTTACAGGCACCTCCAGTCGGTAGCTGCCTGTCTCCAGCTCCTGCCGTACAAGGGCTCTTTCCCAGGCGTACCAGGCCGGAATGTGAGAAAACGCCGTCTCGCCCACCGTGGCGGAAAGGGCGCCGTATTCATCCATTTTCCATTGCTTGCCGCAGGCATGGCAGGTCAGGTGCACGCCCTTGCCCTCCATCTGCCCCTCTCTCCCGCAGGAAGCGCAGCGGTAGAGGATACGGTTGAGCCCGTCTGCCCGAAAGGGCTCGGTGATGGCCACACGCTTTTTAAGCTGGGTGGCAAAATGGTCGTAGGTAAAGGCGCGATCCAGCCCGGCATCCAGCTCCTCTACCGGCAGCGCTGCCACCTCCTCGGCTGAGAAGAGGCAGCTTACCTCGGCGCTGACGCGGGCGCGCCGCTTTTGCAGGCAGTTATACAGTGGGTCGCGCAAAAACGCACCCTCGGTCTTGACCATGACCACCGGCACGGCCAGCTTTTTCAGCAGAATGCCCATTTTGCGCGGCAGCGGCGTGGCCGTGCCGTCAAAGCTGTAGCTTGCCTCGGGAAACATCAGCACGCTGGTCTTTTTTTCATGCAGGGCGTAGGCCATATCGCGGATCAGGGTAAAATCGCTTACGAATTTTTGCGTGGGGATACAGCCAATCTGGCGCATCAGCCACGCCTTGCCCACAAAGCCGTCCGACGTGCAGACGATGGCCATGGGTCTTGGGTAGAAGATGGTGCTGGCGATCTCTAAATCAATAAAGCTGGAATGGTTCATCAGGATCAGACAGGGGCCCTTTCCGGCCTTTTCCATATCCCGCCGCACGTAGGAAAAATGCGTGGCACGCAGATCAAACCAGGAAAGCAGGCGGATCAGCGTGCGCCAGAACATATGCGGCCGCTTGGGGTTTTTATGCTTTGGCTGCGGCCTTGCCAGCACCTCCTCTAAGGAAGCGCGCTTCGTCTTGATCTTCATCGTCTTACCCTTTCACGTCACAGAGGGAATGGCAAAAAGGCAGCTGCCGCCGCCAATATCACAGCGGGCAGAAAATTGGCCACGCGCACCGTCTTGCCCCACACCAGGTTGACACCCACGCAAAAGATGAGGATAGAGCCGACCAACGAGAGGTTGCCGAGCGCCGCCTCGGTCATCAGCGGTGCTACCAGGCGCGCCAAGGCGGTTACGGAGCCCTGCAAAAGTGCCACCGGCAGAGCGGAAAATACACACCCTTGCCCCAAAGAGCTGGTCAGCACCATCACGATGATCAGATCTAAAACCGCCTTGGTCAGCAGAATGGAATAATCGCCGAACATGGCGTCCTGTATGGAGCCCACGATAGCCATAGCCCCCACGCAGACCGTGAGCGAGGCGGTGACAAAGCCCTCGGTAAAGCGATTGTCGCCCCCATTGCCGGTCTTTTTCTTCAGCCATTCGCCAAACCGCTCCAGCCCGTCCTCTAAATTGATCAGCTCGCCAAGCAGGGCGCCAAGCGCCAGCGAGGCGATGATGAGCAGCGAACGGCCGCTCTCAATGCCGGTAGCCGAAACGGCCAGCATACCCTCCAAGGCACCGCCAATGCCCAAAAACAGTACGCAGATGCCGCAGGCCTTACACAGTGAATCCTGGTGGCGGGGGGAGATCAGCCGGCCAAACAGGACGCCAAGCAGACCGCCCAGCAGAATGCCGGCCACGTTAATAATAGTACCAAGTCCGATCATGAATTACACCCTCCCATTATCCCATGCTAAGCGCCGCTCGCGGTATTCACCGGGCGGGAGCAGAAAGCTCTTTTTGAACAGCCGGGTGAAATAAGGCATATCCTCAAAGCCGACCGAAAGGGCGATCTGGCGCACCGGGGCGCTTGTTTGCTCCAACTGCCAGGCGGCGTGGGTCAGACGCACGTGGTTGATATAGTTGGCCGGCGACATGCCGAAATACTTAGCCGTATAGCGATAAACGGCAGGGGTCGAGCAGCCAAGCGCGGCGGCGATCTCCTCGGCGCCGATGCGCTCGCCGAAATTAGCGTCTACAAAGCGGCGGATGGCCGTGCGGCTTGCCTCCTCCGGCGCGTGACCCGCAGCGTGCGCCATCAGAATATCCAGCATACGGTAGGCGGCGATATAGCGGCGGCAGAGGATGCCCTCCTCGCAGATGGCACGAATGGCGGCATAGATCTGGCCGCTGGCCGCGCGGGAAAGCACGGGGGGCAGGGTGAGCACGTCGCCCATCGGCGCGCCGTCTACCATCACATCCATATACGCCCAGTGCGCCTTAAAAACGCCATCCTTGCCGGCCATATGCAAGAGCTGATGCGTGCGCCCGGCGGGGACGATGAACACCTCCATCTCGCCAACCGAGACCATTTCCTCGCCCGCAAGCGAAATGCCCATGCTGCCGTGCACGACCTGCCCGACCGTGAGGCAGGGCAACGATTTTTTATAGGCCACGTCGTTAAGCGAGCCGCTCATGCGGCCGCCGATAATATTTTCAACGGTAATATTACGAATACTCTCCATGTCCTTCTCCTTTCGAGGATGATACTATCATACAACAAAAACCCCCGTTCGTCAATAGGGAGATGAAAAAATAGGACAAATACGGTCTGGCTTGCGGGAGGATGCTATCCTCCCCTACGGTGGTTCGGTCGGTCATTCCTCCCTCCGCACAGCAAAAAAAGTGGGAAGAAAAATTCTTCCCACTTTTTGCTATACAATTATTCCTCAACCGGCAGATCGGTCTCGATCTCCGCATGGCCAATGTGGCCAATGACTACCTTCGGCGAAATGCCCTCAGCGGCGGTCACGGTGTTGCCCTTGAAGACGGCGTGCTCGATATTGTTGAGAACGGCCACCACGTCGGTCACCATATAGAACTCGTTATCCAGCACCTTGATCTCGCGGTTGTAGTACTTCCCTTCCTCAGTCGCCTTACGCGGCACCACGTCAACGACGGCACGACCCCACAGGGCGTGCTTGCAGCCGTCAAACTTGTTGTTGCGGATGGTAACGTCCTGCACACCGCCCGACTCAAACCAGTAGTCGCCGTTTGCCTCAAACAGGATGGCGCTGCCGCTGGAGTGGAAGTAGTTGTTTTCGATCACGGTCTTGCCGCGGGTGGCGATCAGCATGCCGCGGGCGCGGTTGTTGCGCACGATATTGCCGCGGAAGATCAGGTCTGCCGCACGGGTCAGGCTCTCTACGTCGTCACCCACCACGATATCGTCAGCACCCTCGCAGAGCACCAGGCGAACGAGGTCTGCATTGACGTACTCGACCTCCTTGATGCTCTTTTCGGTGTACGGGATCAGGGTATCCGGCTTCAGTACCTGGATGCGGTCGCCCGCGCGGTAGATGCGGATGCCCTTGGCCTGGCTGTGCACCTCGTTAACGAAGATCTCGTTTTCGGTCTTGTCAACGATTCTCGTATACATGCCGTGAATGTTCAGGGCATCGTCAAGCTGACCCTCGAAGGTAGAGTTTTCAACCGTAACGAGGCCGGTGCAGTTGACGAAGTGGGTCGAATCGGCATTGGCGGTATAGTACTGATCGCCGTGACGGATGGTGTTGAAGCAGCGCAGGGTGATATTCTCGCAGACCTGTGCCAAAAGACCCATACCGTGGCAGGAATGGATGTTGACGTTCTCACACAGAATGTCCGAGGACTCCTCACAGAAGAAGCCACAGCCCAGACGGCGGGCAGCGCTGATGATCAGAATGTTGCCGATCGGCGGATAGCGCTTGACCCCGTGCAGGCGCAAAATATCATTGCCCATATCCTCGGCCTGCATACGGTCAGTACCAAGGCCCATGGTATGGTCGGCGGTGCCCCACTCGATCTCGCCCGTGTCGCCCTTGTATTCAATATGCGTGCCGGTCGGGAAAAGGCATTCATAGTGGTCGGCCATCAGCTCGCCACGGCGGATGCGGAACTGCTCCTTACCGTACATCTTCAAGAGGTCTACGTACCCGTCGCCATGGCCAACAACCTTGACCTGCAGAAAATGGGTATAGGGGTTTTCCATGGTCACATTCTTGATGGTGACATTCTTTGAGCGAATGATGGCAAAGGGGGTGATCACACCGGGGGTGATCAGGGTAGAGCCGGAAAAATCCAGCTCGATATCGGTCATATCCTCGATCAGGGCGGCAATGCGCTTCGGGCCGTTCCAGCCGTGGTTCGAGATGTTGAGACTGCGCTCGAAGCAGCGGTCGGGGGTTACGGTGTATTCGCCCTTGTCGAACACGATGCGTACACCGCTCTGGCCGCGCAGGTCGGTCAGCAGGCGGTACAGGTCGTAACCGGTATCACCGGATTTCTGGTGGTCGCGGAAATAGATAGTCTGCATAGTGCTTTCTCCTTATTTCAGCCCTGCCCGGAAGGGGGTCAGCGGCAAATTTACCTCGTTTTGCATATTGGCGACCGAGTAGTTTCTCTGGCCGTAGCCCACGGCCACGGCGCTCTCGCCGGCCGGAATGGCAAAGGAAACGGTGTTGCCAGAAAGGGTGCAGGAGACCTCGTAGCTCGTCCCATCCTCCCGGTAGAGGAATACGCCGGCAGGGATCTCGCCCCCGCGGGCAGAAAGGCGGGTGGCATCACGGAAGGTGAGCGTTACGCGATCGCCCTGCCGCACACAGGCAGAGAGCGTCGGCGAGCGCCAGGGCTTTTCGATGCCGTATTCCTCGCAAAGGGCGGCATCCGCCAGTCTCTCACCCATCTGCTGCTTTTTCGCGGGGTGAATGTTATCCGGCTCACCAAGATCGTAGGAAACGACCATGTAGCAGCCGCAGCCCTCGTTCATCAGCTCCTCCTGTGCGCTCTTCACGCCCACCCAGGTCTCGCGCTCGGCCCCGTCTAAGTTATAGGCGGCCAGCTGCACGGTGTAGAAGGGCAGCGTGGGGGCACGGAATGCCTCGCGCCAGTCAGCCATCATGGCGTGGAAGAGAGCCTTGTACCAATCCTTGCAATCCGGGTAGTCGGCGCGGCCGTTGCTTTCGCCCTGGTGCCAGATCACGCCGCGCAGGGCGTAGGGCGTTACACGGGCCAGCATGCTGTTGCGCAAAACACAGGGGCGGCGGGAGTAGTTATCGGCCTCGCCCTGGGTCAGGCCGTAGCCGCAATGGCGCAGGAAGTGATGAACGCCGTTTTCACGCACCAGAGCCATGGCGTCATAGGTCTGGCTCGCCTCGCACGCGGCTGCCAGATAGGCGGTATGCGCGGCCAGCACGGCGGGGTCATCCATCGCCGGCAGGGTAGCATCGTGATCTAAGGCGCGGCGGGTAAGCGGGCTGGCGGCCAGATAGCGCTCGGCCGTCCAGTTTTCGACCATGGTGGCGCCCCAGTTGCAGGAGATGACACCCACAGGGATATGCAGTTCGCGCCGCAGGCGGGCGGCAAAGAAGTAGCCGATGGCGGTAAAGCGGAGCGCGGCATCCGTGGTGCAGGGCTGCCAGGGGGTATCCTTAGCCTCTAATTCGATGAAGTGGAAGCCCCAGGTCTCGCCCGTGTAGCAGGTGCGGCGGGGCACGGTGAAGAAGCGCAGGTCCGGGTCGTCGCCAACGAGCGACTCGTCATATTCGGTACAGAAGGTCGGGTGCTCCATGTTGGATTGCCCGCCGGCCAGCCATACCTCGCCTACGGCGATATCGGTCAGGGTGAGCGTTTCGGTGCCCGAAACAAAGCGCAGCTCGCCGCGCGTGCCGGCCTGCATGGCAGGCAGGGTGGCCTCAAAGCGGCCATCCTTGACCGTGGCGGGAACCGAGTTGCCCGCAAAGCTAACAACGAGCGAGCTGCCATCACATTCGCCCCATACGGGCACGGGGCGCTCGCGCTGTAGAACAGCGTGGTCGGTAAAAATAAATGCTGGTTTGATCATGATGTGTTCCTTCTTTTTTATGAGATGGGGGAAGGGGATGTCTGAAAACTTTTTGAAAAAAGTTTTCAGGCTTTCAAAAACTTTTCGGGGAAAGGGATGTGCTTCACGCAGGCTACTGTAGGGACCGGCGTCCTCGACGGTCCGCAGGGGGTATGACGGACACTATAGCCGCAATTTTACGGGTAATTGCCATATTCGGTGCAACGCCGATGCAGGTTAAAGAGGGACTGCCTGCCACAGCTCGGTTCTCTGAACGGTATGACCGCACGGAACCCATTTGCTACCGCAAATTGGCACCGGGGCAGATGTTACCAAGCCTCCCTCCGGGAGGGAGGTGGCATTTTGCAGCAGGCAAAATGACGGAAGGAGTACCGGGTAGTGGAGTAGTAACAAAAGGAAATCGCATTCCTGAATGTAAGTTCTCTTATAGGTATTCTCTTTCCCGTTTGATAAGCTTTACGAAACAAAGCAAGAATAGCGTTTATTTCTTTGCTTATTGTCACTACCCGCTACTCCCTCAGTCTCGCTTCGCTCGACAGCTCTCGCTGCGGCTCGGTCAACGCCACGGCTCTGACATGCCCCCGGCATGTCATTCACTACCGTGGCGCCGCTTCGCTTCACTCGCTGACCTCCCGGAGGGAGCCTAATAACGGTCAATCCCGCACAAGCAGCCCGGCCTTATCCAGCCACACGAGCACGTGCGAGGCAAAGCCGTGGTTACAGCTGCCGCTGGTAGATTCGTTTTCCCACAGGGTGCCGGTCTTTTCGGCCATGTAGGTGAAGTAATCGCGGATATCCTTGACCAGCCGGTCGAAAAGGCCGTAGCGGCAGAGCAGGTCAAGACGCAGGTAGTTGCCGATAAAGGCGTTGGCGTGCGCCACCTGGGGGTAGGCACCGCTCTTGCGGCGCTCAAAGCCAAACTCCTCGGAAAGGATGCGCCACAGAGCCGGGTCGCTTTCCGGGGTGGCGGTATCGGTATAGAAGGCGTAGTACTGGCAGGCCTCGGTGGTCTCGCCGCTCGGCACCAATCTGCCGGCCTCGTTATAGACCAGGTTGTCGCAGAAGAAGCCGGAATCGGTCAGCGAGAGGTGGCGAATGGCCTCGCGCATGGCGCGTGCCTCGATAGCCAGCTCATCGTCACCGTACAGGCGGGCAAGCGCATCCTTCATGGCGGCGTACATCATGTTGGTGGGGAAGTTGACGTCCTGCACCAGCGAGTTGGCGCGCGACCACTCGACAAAGATCCAGCCGGGCAGCTTTTCAAGCAGCCCATCGCCGTTTTCATACTGCCGGAACCAGTCGAGCAGCTCGTACATGCGGCCCCTGGCATCCTCGATCATTTCACGGTCGCCGGTGCGGTCAAGGTATTCCTCCAGCTGCAGCACGTACCACATGGCCCAGTTGGGGATATAATTATCCCGCGGGGCAAAGAAATCAGAGGGGTAGCACATAGGCAGCATGCCCTTTGGCACCTTATCGCCAAAGCTCTCGGGCAAAAGGAAGTTTTCAAGGAAGGTACGCTCAAGGCGGGAGGCGCCCGTCAGCGTTTTTTCTACGCGGGCGGTAAAGAAGCTATCGCACAGCCAGCCGGCGCGCTCGCGCGAGGGGCAATCCATATAGATATCGGCGGCGTTGGCCGAAAAGCTCTCTACGGCCGCATCAAAGATCTTATGCAGGCTTTCATCGTTGCCGGCCAGGCGCAGGTCGATCAGGCGCGCCGGGAAGCCGACCTTGAACATCTTTAGCCCGCGCACGGTGGCCGAGCCGCAGCGCACCACCAGGCGCAGAGCGCGCATGGCGTATGGCTCACAGGTGTGGATATGGTACTTCCCTGCCTCGACCTTGAAGTAAAAGACGTTGCTGGTATCAAAGCGGAAGGGGTCTACCGTGCCGCCCTCACCAAAGAATTCATCATACAGAATAAACAGCTCGCAGCCGTTCGGGCTTTCGATATCAAATTCCAAAATGCCGGTATAATCGCACCCCAGGTCGATATCGGCATAGCCATCCGGCGCAAGCGAGATCGCCTGTGCCGAGCGGCAGAAAAATTCGGCCGTACGGCAGAAATCCATACGCCCGACCTCGCGGTAGGAGCGGAATTCCAGCTCTTCCTCCGGGAAGCCGTCTACCTCGCCGGCACGCACCAAGGTAATGGCGCGATCGTGATAGTAGGTATCCTTATCCGAATAGGAGACCACGCCCTCGGCGATCTCGCCCTTAGGTAAAACGACCGGGTAATCACCATACGGCTGGGTACGCACTAAAAAATTCTTTTCTCCGGCGGCAACCAGCGAAACAGGAACGCCGCCCTTGCCGTATTCGTAAGAAAAAGCACCGCTCTTGAGATGGTAATGCTCTACAAACGGGCGCTGGTAGGAATAACGCTGCACGCGGCGCATACGCTCGCCTACCTCGTAGGCGGCAAAGCCGCCCTCGCCGCTCTCACTCGTCCAGGCGATCACGCTGTCACCATCCGTCAGCTCAGCGCACAAAAACGAGGGCTGGCAGAGGTTAGAAAAGGAGCGGACGTTGTAGCCGGCCACGCGGATAGAAAGAACGCTCTCCCCATCCGTCAGGTACTTCGACAGGGCGATCTGGTCTACACGGTAAAAGCCGTGTGCGCAACGCGCCGGGCCGTGGGCGATAAACTGCCCGTTCAGGCTGACGGTAAAGGAGGCAGAGCCGGCAAGCGAGAGCACCGGGCTTTCGAGCTCCGGCGAGAGCTTGACGGTAAAGCAGATATGGCGGTTCATTTCCCGTTCTGTACCGGCCTCCCATACGGGAATAGCACGGCGGAAGGTAAAGGAGGGAGATCTCATGTCTTTTTTCTCCTTACTGTAATTTCTGGCGGCGAATATCCTCGCCCACGAAGACCAAGGGGCGGTATTCGCCCAGCAGGCGGCTGGTGATGCGGTCGTTATACCGCCCCTGTAGCTCGTCCTCGCCCAGGTTGGTATTGATGATGGTAGGCCTCTCGGCCGAGAGGCGGGTGTTGATGATATTGTAAATACAGGAGACCGAGAAGGCCGTGGTCATCTCTGCCCCCAGATCGTCCATGATCAAAAGATCGGCCTCTAAATACTTATCTGCCCGCGGCGGCTCGGCGCCGTAGCCGTTTTTGAAGCGGTCGAATTCAAAATCGGCTAAGATATTGGGCACGCTGTCATACACCACGTCGTAGCCGCGGGTGATCACGGTGCGGGCAATGGCGGTAGAAAGGTGGGTCTTGCCAAGGCCGGTACGGCCAAAAAAGATCAGATTTCCCGCGCGCATGGTAAACCCCTCGGCATAGGCCTTTGCCATCGCCAGGGTGCGCTCCATCAGGCGCAGGTTTTGCGGGTCGGCGCGGTAATAATCAAGCGAGAAACTTTCAAAGGTCTGCTTTTCAAGCAAGGGGCCAAGCCCCGAGGAGCGAAAGCCAGCCAGGGTCAGCTCGCGCCGCATGCAGGCGCACATGTTGATATCCACGTAGCCGCTATCGCCACAGGCCGGGCAGGTGTAATGCACCTCGGTATAATCGGCCGGCAGACCAAGCGAGGCAAGAAGGGCGGCACGGCTCTCCTGCAGCGCCTGATTTTCCTCTACCACGTGCAAAAAGGCGGGCGAATCCTTCCCCCCCTCGCAGGCGGCACGAAAGAGCGAAAGACCCGTGCGGCGCAGCGCACGGTCGATCTCGGCCACCTCCGGGCTTTGCATATGCAGCGCGGCGCGGCGGCGCTCGCTTTCCTCGATCGCTTCGCGGCGGCGGCGCTCAAGCGTTTCCTTCACCGCGCGATAGTTTTCGGCACTGTATCCCATAAAAAAGCATCCTTTTATATTGACGTTTTTACCAGTATACCATGAATTTCGCACAAAGGCAAGGGGGTTTTTCAAAAAAATA
>JAZQVK010000074.1:0-3199 GCA_045631765.1 Eubacteriales bacterium | reverse complement strand
CCACCATACTTTGAAAAGCTACATGACACAAAACCTCCCGCGCTCGGGAGAGCGCGGGGGGGTTCTGTCTTTTGATCAATATTCAGCCTGGCCGACCGTTCTCGGGTAAGGCAGCACGTCGCGGATGTTCGCAACGCCGGTAATATACATAATGATACGCTCAAAGCCCAGGCCAAAGCCGGCATGCTTGGTACCGCCATAGCGGCGGAGGTTCACGTACCACCAGTAGTCCTCCTCCTTCAGGTCGCACTCTGCCATGCGGGCAAGCAGCACGTCAAGCCGCTCCTCACGCTGAGAGCCACCAATGATCTCACCAACGCCGGGAACGAGAAGGTCCATGGCGGCAACCGTCTTGCCATCGTCATTGAGGCGCATATAGAATGCCTTGATCTCCTTCGGATAATCAACAACGAAGATCGGGCAGCCGAATACCTGCTCAGTCAGGTAGCGCTCATGCTCGGTCTGTAGATCAATGCCCCATTCTACAGGGTACTGGAACTGCTGGCCGCTCTTTTGCAGAATGTCAACCGCCTCGGTGTAGGTGACCTTCTTATAATTGCTGCTCATCAGCTTATCAAGGCGCTCAAGCAGGGTCTTATCCACAAAGCTGTTAAAGAACTCTAATTCCTGCGCGCAGGTCTTTTTTACGTGGTGCAGGATGTGCTGGATCATATCCCAGGCAAGCTGCATATTATCATCCAGATCGGCAAAGGCGATCTCCGGCTCGATCATCCAGAACTCAGCCGCGTGGCGGGCAGTGGTAGACTTCTCGGCACGGAAGGTGGGGCCAAAGGTGTAGATATTACCAAAGGCCATGGCAAATGTCTCGCCCTCCAGCTGGCCGGAAACGGTCAGGTTGGTGCTCTTGCCAAAGAAATCCTGTGACCAATCGATCTTTCCCTCCTCGGTGCGGGGCGGGTTCTCCACGTCCAGCGTGGTCACGCGGAACATCTCGCCGGCGCCTTCGCAATCCGAGGCGGTGAGCAGCGGGGTGTGCACGTAAACAAAGTTGCGGCCATGGAAAAACTCGTGAATGGCGTACGCGATCTCAGACCGAACGCGGAACACGGCCGAGAAGAGGTTGGTACGCGGGCGCAGATAGGCAATCTCACGCAGAAATTCCAGCGTGTGGCGCTTCTTCTGCAGCGGGTAATCGGGGGTAGAGGTACCCTCTACGGCAACCGAAACAGCCTTGATCTCAAAGGGCTGCTTTGCCTCGGGCGTCAGCACCAGAATACCGGTGACCACCACGGCAGAGCCCACGTTAAGATGGGCGATCTCATCGTAATTTTCAATCCTTTCGCGCTCAAAAACAACCTGCACGCCCTTAAAGCAGCTACCGTCGTTCAGGTCGATAAAGCCAAAGGCCTTGCTATCGCGAATGCTGCGCGCCCAACCGCCAACGGTTACTTCCTGATCGGCAAAGGCGGCACTGTCTGTATAAAATTCCTTGATCTGTGTTCTTTTCATCTTCTTTTCTCTCCATTCCGCCAAGTGGCGGCGACTTCTATTTTGTTATTGTATCACACATGGCGGTATTTTTCAATAGTTTTTTACTACTTTTTACATGGGAATCAACTTTTTACCTTGCATCACCCCCAAAATTGTGCTATACTAATGAAAAAAAGACGGAGGATCATTATGGATCTGCAGGATAAACGATTTGATGAATACGCCTCGCTGCTGGTGCGCGTTGGCGTGAACGTGCAAAAGGGGCAAACCCTGGTGCTGGCATGCCCGGTGGATTGCGCCTGGTTTGCGCGCAAGTGCGCTGCCGCCGCCTACGAGGCCGGCTGCCGCGAGGTGGTAATGAACTGGAAGGACGATGCCTTGACGCGCATGCGCTATCTGCAGGCATCAGACGAGGTGTTTGATTCTGTTCCGCTCTGGCAGCAGGAGTTTTATAACGGCTACGCGAAGGAGCAGGCAGCCTACCTGGTCATCTCTGCCACCGACCCGATGAACCTGGCCGGTGTGGACACCGACCGTGTGACCCGCGTGACCCGCGCCACAGGGCGTGACATGGCTCCCTTTTACGCCGGGCAGATGAACAATTCCTTCCCCTGGTGCATCGGCTCGATCCCGATCCCCTCCTGGGCCAAGACCGTATTCCCCGAAAAGAGCGAGGAGGAGGCGATGGATGCTTTGTGGGAGGCCATCTTTGCCGCCATTCGCGTGAACGGCAGCGGCGATGCCGTAGCCCGCTGGCAGGCACATACCGAGCGCCTGGCAGCACGCACCAAGATCTTAAACGATTACCGCTTTACTTCCCTGCACTACCGCAACAGCCTGGGCACAGACTTCACCGTTGCCCTGCCCAAGGGTCATCTTTGGATGGGCGGTGCTGACGTTAGCCAGGCGGGCATTCCCTTTATTGCCAACATGCCGACCGAGGAGATCTTCACCGCGCCGGACAGAAACAGCGCAAACGGCGTGATCTACGCCTCGATGCCGCTGGTAGAGGATGGCAACATCATTCGCGGCATCCGCTTCCGTGTGGAAAACGGCAAGATCGTAGAGGCAACAGCCGACGAGGGCGAGGCCGTGCTACAGGCCGCCATCGCGGTAGACGAGGGCGCCTCTTACTTTGGCGAGTTGGCGCTGGTGCCCTATGACAGCCCGATCTCGAACCAGAAAATTCTGTACTACAACACCCTGTTTGATGAACACGCCGCCTGCCACATCGCCTTTGGCGAAGCATACCCCTGCCTTGAAAACGGCGAGACGATGAGCCGCGAGGAGCTTGGTAAGCACGGGCTGAACAATTCGATCACTCACGTGGATTTCATGATCGGCACGCCGGATCTTTCGATCACCGGCACAACGGAGGACGGGCGGGAAATTCCCATCTTCGTTGACGGTAATTTCGTATTTTGAGGTACCCTATGAAGATCGTCGTTTTAGATGCCGCCACACTGGGGGAGGATCTTTCTCTCTCGCCGCTTTCAGAGCTGGGTGAGCTGATCGTTTACCAGCACACCGCGCCGGATGAGCTGCCGGCGCGCTTGGCCGATTGCGACGTGGTGGTGCAGAACAAGGTGCGCCTTGATCGCGCCGCCTTTGCCGCCGCCAAGCAGCTGAAGGTGGTGGCAGAAATGGCCACCGGCTATGATAATATCGACCTGGCAGCCGCGCGCGAGCACGGCGTTGCCGTATGTAACGTGCCCGGCTATTCGTCTGCCTCGGTGGTGCAGGTAAC
>JAZQVK010000073.1:0-11436 GCA_045631765.1 Eubacteriales bacterium | reverse complement strand
TTTTTCCTTTGCTCAGTTCCTTTTCTAGTAGGGGCAGGCCCGCGGCGGCCCCCCCCGCCTTGGCCTTGGCGCCGCTGCCGCCCTGCCCACGGGCGATCTCCTTATCCTGCACGTAACAGGCAAAGACGTAGGTGCGCTCGTGCTCGGGGCCGAAATGCTCGATCTCGGCAAACGAAAAGGGCAGCTTGCGCGCCTGGCAAAATTCCTGCAGGGCGTTATACGGGCTGGCCGCCTGGCGCACGGCGTTCTTTTTGAGGTATTCATCGGTATCCAGCAGGCGGCCGACCAGGTCGGTCATGACCTGCATATCCTTGCCGCAATCGAAGTACACGGCACCGATAATGCTTTCAAACAGATCCTCCATCACCGAGGGCTGGGTGCCGATGCCACGCTTCACGTCGCCACGACCAACCAGCAGATACTGCGAAAGCCCCAGCTCGCCCACGCGGCGGCTGAGCATGGTCTTGTTGGTCAGGTTGCTTTTGATCACGGTAAAGCTGCCCTCATCCAGCTCGGTGGCAAGTCCCACGGCCGAGCGGCGGGAACAGCGCTCCATCAGGATGCTGATAATAGCGGCGCTGAGCACGCTGTCACCGCAAAACTCTAACACCTCGTTGCTTTGAATATGGCGGTCGCCTGCCTGGCGCGCCTCGTTACAATAGGATTTGCGCGTAAAGGCCTGGCGCAGGAGCGCGGGGTCACGAAAATGATAGCCGATGATCGCCTCTATTTCCCCGATTGCGTGCTGAAATTCCATACGTTTTCCCCCTATCACTACGCCGTTTTTCTTTTTTTAATTATACCACTTAGTGCCTGACCTGTCAACCGCGTGAAAAGCAAAAAATACAACAGGGCACCTAAAAAATCCGCAAAAACACATTGACTTCCCCTACCAATTGTGCTAACATATACACAACCTTATCGACTGGAGGCCTGCCCTATGCCAGACTTTATAAAACATGGCGAGCAGCATATCGCCGCCATGATCCGTGCCGCCCATGCGGCCGGGCGCACCGAGGTGGTGGTCAGCGGCTGCTACGAGATCGGAGACACCGTGCTGCTGCCCTCTCATACCACGCTGATCCTTTCTGATTGTCATTTGCGCATGGCAGACGGCACCTTTTGCCAGATGTTCCGTAACGAGCACGCCACCCCCGGGGTCGCGCATGATGGAAACGCCCCCGATCGGCAGATCCGCATTCTTGGCCGTGGGCGCGCGATCTTAGATGGCGGCAGCTATAACGGTCTTTCGGAAAAGACCAGTGAAAAGGACGGCATGCCGCACATTACGCAGAACAACATCGTTCTTTTCTGCAACGTAGACGGCTTTGAGCTCGGGGGTCTACAGATCCGCAACCAGCGCTGGTGGGCGCTGAATCACTTCTTCTGTCGGAACGGGCATCTGCACGATCTGGATTTCTGCTCAGACTACACGCGCATGGATGAACACGGCAATCGCGTGGTCGGGCTCGACAAGGCGCTTTACTCGCAGACCTATATCAAGAACTCAGACGGTATTGACCTGCGCTGCGGCTGCCACGATATTCTGATTGAAAACATCACCGGCTTTACCGAGGATGATACCGTTGCCCTGACCGGCCTTCCCGGCAAGAGCGAGCGGCTTTACGGCGCAGACGGGCTTTCAACCGATATCTACAACGTCATCATCCGCAATATCCGCTCGGCCGCCTTCTGCACACAGGTGCGACTCTTAAACCAGGGCGGCGTGCGGCTGTATAATATTCTCATAGACGGCGTGACCGACGCCTCGCAAAATGGCCCCTATTACGTCGGCCGCGGCGTGGCCGGCGTGCGCGTGGGCGACCTGCACCTGTACGGCGAGCGGCACAGCACGCCGGAGGAGACCTTTAACATCACCGTGCGCAACGTCTTTTCGAGGGCGGATACGGCGCTGCGCCTGGCGGGCGCCATGCGGGATTGCCATTTTGAGGGCATTTACGGCTTTGATGGCTGCCCCTGCCTGATTCAAGATCTTTCAACAAGGGAGTAAATAACAAGCATGCCATTTGATCTTTCCTCTATTGATTGGGCCTTTATCGGCATTCAGCTGATCGGCTTTGTAGCCATGGGGCTGGGTATCGGATCCTACCAGGCCAAGCGCCGCACCACCATTTTAACGATCCAGATGACGGCCAGCGTGCTTTGGTGCCTGCAATTTTTCCTGCTTTCCAGCCCCGCCGGGCTGATCAACAATGCGCTGGGCATCGTACGAAACACCGTCTACACGCAAAAGGAACGCTGGGCGTGGGTGCGCTCGCTTGCTGTGCCGATCGTTTTTTGTGTGGTCGCTATCGCGGCGGGTATCTATTCCTTTACCTTAGAGGGAGCGATCGCGTTTCTGCCCATGCTGGCCGTGATCATTCAAACGGCAGGCTACTATATCACCAACGAGCGGATCATTCGCATTTGCTCTCTCTTCGTTTCGCCCCTTTGGCTGGTGTATGATGCCATTCAGCTCTCGGCCGCGGGCGTGCTGTGCGAGACGCTGACGATCATTTCGATCATCATCGCCCTGTTCCGCTTTCGACAAAAGAAAAAGGAGTCCTGACGCATGGATTTCACAAGACTGACCAGCTTTTTGCACCACCTGGTAGACGAGGTGTATATCCCATCTGTCTGTATGCAGGTATATCGGGATGGTGAGCAGGTCTATAGCCACGCCTACGGTAGCCCAGAGGGGATGACCGTTACGCCGGATACCACCTACAACCTCTATTCGGTCTCCAAGGTGATCACCTGTACGGCCGCGCTGCAGCTGCTGGAGCAGGGGAAATATTTGCTCACCGACCCACTTTACGACTATTTTCCGCAGTTTCGCGAGATGTACGTGAGGTGCGGCAAGGGAGATGATCTTGGCAACCGCATTGCCCAGGGCGAGCGCATTCTGTATGAGGATGGCAAGACCGAGGTGGTGCGCGCCACGCGCCCCATTCTGATCCGCGATCTGTTCAACATGAGCGCGGGCTTCAGTTATAACTACAATGCCCCCGCCTTCAAAAGGATCCTTGCTGAAACGGGCGGAAAATTCCCTACCCTGCGCCTGGCCGATGCGCTGGCGGCCGAGCCGTTGGAATACGAGCCGGGCACGCGCTGGGGCTATAGCCTGGGGCACGATCTGATCGGCGCGCTGATCGAGCGCCTCTCTGGCATGCCGTTTAGCGAGTATCTGCAAAAGAACATCTTTGATCCGCTCGATATGAAGAGCTTTACCTTCCACCGGGATGAGGCGGTGTATGAAACCATGGCGCCGCAATATCTGTATAACTACGAGACCAAGCGGCCGGAGCTGATCACCAAGGAAAATCCCATGCTGATCGGTGAGGGATTTGAAAGCGGCGGCGCCGGCCTGATCGGCAGCGTGGCCGATTATGCCAAATTTGCCAATGCCATGTGCCTGGGCGGCACCAGCCCGCAGGGGGCGCGTATTCTTTCGCCTGCCACCATCAACCTCATGCGGCAGAATTTCCTGCCCGACGGCGCAGAGGCCGACTTCAACTGGCCGCAGCTACAGGGCTACGGCTACGGCTTGGGCGTACGCACGCATATATGCCCCGCCAAGGGCGGCGGCCTTTCGCCGATCGGTGAATTCGGCTGGGGTGGTGCCGCCGGTGCCTACGTGATGATCGACCCGGAAAACCGCCTGGCCGCCTTCTACGGCCAGCATATGCGTAACAATTTAGAGCCCTACGTGCACCCACGCCTGCGCAACACGATTTACGGGTGCCTATAACACAAGGCCGGCAGCGATTTCGCTGCCGGCTTTATGCTATCCCTTTTTCCATGCAGACGGCGTTTTGCCCGTCTCTCGCTTCATAATGGTGGCAAAGCCGCGCACGTCGGCAAAGCCGGCGCGGCGCGCACATTCGGCCACCGTGTAAAAGCCGCTTTCAAGCAGCGAGCGCGCATAGGTCAGCTTTTCCCGCAGGAGGTATTCCTTTGGTGAGCAGCCAAAGCGGCGGTGAAACAGCGTGCGCAGATGCACCTCGCTTACAAAGGCGGCACGCGCCACGTCACGCACGCAGAGCTCCTGCTCGGTCAGGTGGCGGGCGATATACCGCACAGCCTCCTCGGTCGGGTCAGGCCTGGCCGCATCGGCATAGGCATCCTGCAGCAGGGCCAGTAGCTCGAAAAAGCAGGCGCTTGCGCGGTAGTGGTAGCCCCGTGCACGCGTGCGGTAGGTGGCATAGGCCGTGCGTGCCAGATCGGCCACCGGCGCAAAGCTGTGCGGGGTAAAGGTGAAAAATTCTGCCGGCACCGGCGGCGGCATGGTAAAGTGAAAGACGATCATACGGTCTATACGGCTATCCCGCACGTAGGGAGTGTCGGGCGGGATATAGCAAACGTTCTCCCCCGTCAGGCGATGCCGCTCACCGCCGATGGTAATGGTGGTATCGCTTTCCAGCCGCACGGAAAGCGCCGCGTAATGCTGTAGCGTGTGCGCCATACGCACCACGGGGTAATCAAAATACAGCACCTGCTGCAGGTCAGGGCAAAGCCCCTCTTGCGCAAAAAACATAGCCTATCCTTTCGAAACATACACTTTTTTCTATTATGATAGCATATTCTGTTTCGAAAATCAAACATTTTCTTTCGTTTTTCTGCTTGTACTGCTCTTTGCCCGGCGGTATAATAAAGAAAAACAAAAAAGGAGCCTGTTATGGAGCGCAAGGAATATTTGCTAAAGGCCTACCACGACAACCAAAACGAGATCGATGCCCGCATCAAGGAGGGTATTGAGAAATACCGCAAGGGCAACGCCACCATCCGCCTGACAGACAAGACAGGCAAGCCGATTAGCGGTACCGTGCGCGTGCAGCTGAAGAACCACGCCTTCCGCTTTGGTGCCAACTGCTTTATGCTGGACGAAATGGAAAGCGCCGAGAAGAACGAGCACTATCAAAACAAATTCGCCGAGGTGTTTAACCTGGCCACTCTGCCCTTTTACTGGAAGGATCTTGAGCCGCAGCCGGGCAAGCTGCGCTTTGCGCGCGATAGCGAAAAGATCTACCGCCGCCCCGCGCCCGACCTCTGCCTTGACTATTGCCGTGAGCACGGAATAGAGCCGAAGGCGCATTGCCTCAACTATATGCAGTGGTCGCCCGACTGGCTGCCGGATGATATAAAAGAGACCAAGCGGCTGCTGGAAAAGCGATTTGCCGAGCTGGCTGAGCGGTATGCAAGCGAGATCCCCAACTGGGAGGTCATTAACGAAACGCTGTGCAGCTGCGCGCGCAAGTTCTTCTACGACCCTGAGATCGTGGAATGGAGCTTTGCAACGGCGCGCCGCTATTTCCCGCACAACGAGCTGACCATTAACGAGGCAACCGAAACGGCCCGCTTCATCTGGTCGAACCATTACGTTGGTAACCGCATTCCCTACTATACGCAGATCGAGCGGGCGCTTGCCAAGGGTGCCTCGATCGATTCGATCGGCCTGCAATATCACCTGTTTTTCCGCCGCGAGGAAGAAAAGGACAGAACGAAAATGCTGCTTGACCCAGCCTTCCTGTACAAGATCCACGATCTGTACGCCGATTTCGGTCTGCCCATGCAGATCACCGAGGTAACGCTGCCGGCCTATTCGAAGGAGGAGGAGGACGAAGCGCTACAGGCAGAGATGCTGACCATGCTCTATCGCACTTGGTTCTCGATGGAGCGGATGGAAAAGGTGATCTACTGGAACCTGCAGGACGGCTACGCCGCCTTTGCGCCGCAGGGTGATATGGCGGCGGGCGAAAACTACTTCCACGGTGCGCTGCTTCGCTTTGACGGCAGCGAGAAGCCGGCCTACCACTGCCTGCGCAAGCTGGTGCGTGAGGAATGGCACACCGACGAGTGCGGCACCGCCGGCACAGACGGCTTTGCCTTCCGCGGCTTCTTTGGCGATTACGAGGCAGAGATCTCTGTGAACGGGTGCTCTCATACCCTTCCCTTCACCATAAAAAAAGGCGAGAATAATCAGTTTACCTTGGCGCTTTGAGCGCTTATATAAGAGACCGGGCAAAAAATTTTGCCCGGTCTCTTGACATTTGCGGATCTGTCTGCTATAATACAGTTAATTCAATTAATACAGTTAATACAGATTGGAGAGGGAAAGATGGCTTGGCATTTTTCGGGCAAGCAGGACGTTTATTTAGAAATCGCCGAAAAGCTGGCAGAATACATTCGCCTCGGCATCTATCGGGACGGTGATCGGTTGCCCTCCGTCCGTCAAGCGGCGAGTGAGATGGGCGTCAACCCCAATACCGTAGCGCGGGCGTACGCCTGCCTTGAAGAGCGCGGGATGATTCAGGCTCTACCGAAAAAGGGTGCCTTTGTCACCTACGGCGGCTCGCAAGCACCGGATGCGCGGCAGGAGACGGAGGAATGCCGAAAAGCGCTGCTCGCGCTGAAGGAGCACGGGGTAAGCTATGAGGAGCTGGTAGCATTGGCAAAGGAGGTTTATTTGCATGATTAACGTTTCTTCGCTGACACACCGTCTGGGTGACAATGAGGTTTTGAAGGATGTCAGCCTGACGGTGCCGGACGGCTGTGTGCTTGGTCTGGTTGGCGTTAACGGGGCGGGAAAGTCCACCCTGCTTCGCCTGATGTGTGGCGTCTACCTGCCGGAGAAAGGAGAGATCCTTTACGATGGCCGCTCTCCCGCGCGGGAGGAAACGCGGCAGGAGATCTTCTTTTTGCCGGATGACCCGTACTATACCCATATATCCACCGTCCGCAGCATGCTGAATATGTACAGGGCGCTGTATCCCGATCTGGATATGGACACCTACCAGCGTCTGGTATCGACCTTTGCGCTGGATGAGAAAAAGCCGCTTCGCACCTTTTCCAAGGGGATGCGGCGGCAGGCCTATATTGCCGTTGCGCTGGCGGTACGACCGAAATACCTGTTGCTGGACGAGGCCTTTGACGGGCTTGATCCGCTCTCGCGAAAGGTGGTCAAGGGTGAGCTGATCCGCCTGGTAGAGGAGTGTGGTGCTACCGTTATCATCTCCAGCCATTCTCTGCGCGAACTGGAGGATTTTTGCGACAGTTACGTCATTCTGCATGGTAAGTCGGTGCTTTCTGCCGGCGATATCGGTGAAAAAACGAGCCGTTACTGCAAGTTTATGCTGGCCTTTGCAACGGCGGTTCCGGGCGATCTGTTCGCCGGCCTGCCGCTTGTTTCGGTCGAGCAAAACGGAAAATTCGTGTGTGCGGTCTTTGACGGTGAGGCAGAGGAGATAGAAGCGCGTCTTTCTGCCCACGCGCCTGCTGTGCTGGAAAGACAGCCGGTGGATTTTGAAGAGGCCTTTATTTCTGAGGTAGAAGGGAGAGGGGTACAATGACAAGCCTGCGACGTTACGCGCTCTATCACGCAAAAACCACCCTGCCTCGCCTGGCGGTGATCGCAGTGGTTTCCCTGCTGTGTATGTATGCGTTTTTCGATGTGCATATCTATCAGCTCGAGGGGCGGTATAACTATGGCACCTGCCAGCCCGGTACGCTGACAATGATCCTCGGCGTGGCGGCGACGGTCATGCCGATACTCGAGCTTGCCGGCTTTAAGAATCGGCGTAATCTGGATACGCTTTGCTTTTTGCCCATCAGCCGTATGAAGATGGCGGTGGTGCACTATCTCAACGGTCTTTTTCAACTCGTGGCGATCGGCCTTTTCTGCTTTGGTGCCGCCGCGATCTGGCTGCTGCCGCATGTGGTGTATTTTAATATCGTCTCGCTGTTACCCTTCTGCGCGCTCGCGCTGCTGTGCAGCCTGCTGATCTATTCCTTCTTCATGTTCATCTTCATGCAGGCAGAGACAACGGTTGACGGTATCCTAATGATGCTGGTGTATACCTTTTTGATGATGATTCTGATGATGGTGGTCAGCTTGATGGATGGCTTTTGGCAGTATATGCCGGATGGGTTTACGCTAGATGGGGCCTTTGTGTATTCACCGCTTGGCATCGCGAGCCGGAGCTATGGTGCTGCCATTCATGGGGAAACTCCTGCCGCCATAGACGGGAGCGACGTGTTGACGGTTGTTATGTGGTCGGTCATTGCGCTTCTGTCAGCACTCGGCTATTTTATCACCTTCCCCCGTCACCGGGTAGAGAAGGGGGGCGGCATTTCAGATTCCTTCTTCGGGTATCGGGTGTTGATTCCGCTATGCGGCTTTTGCCTAATCTATTGGAACGGTGAATTCTTCCCCCTCTATGCCGTGATTCTCATTCTTATGCTGACCGGCTATATCATTTACCGGCGCAGTCTGCGTCTCTGCCGCTCAGACCTTCTGATGCTTGCCATCTCGCTTGCGCTGTACGTGTTTCGTGCTGTATAGGAAAATAAAGAAAGATGGAAGGCTTCGCTGCCTTCCATCTTTTATTTATTCTGCCTGCTGTGCCTCGTGCAGACGGTTGATCTCGCCCATGCCGCTGCGGATCAAGGCCAGGATGAATACCCAGGCGATCACGATCAGCAGCACGAGAACGGGGATGGTGCTAAAGGGCATATCCCACACAGCGTGCAGCACGATCGGCACCGGGAAAAGCCGCCAGAACTCCTTTTTCCCGAAGGCCTGCATGGTCAGCTCGCCCTCGCCCTTGGCGAACATGATGGCGGCACCGCTCATGGCAGCCCACACCACGTGCCCGCCGGCGGAAAGAAAGCCGCGCAGGAAGATGCTTTCGATAATGCCGTTGATATCGGCACTATAGACCAGGGCGTAGCCGGCCGATTCAAATACGGCGAAGCCGGTGCCTATCGCGGCACCGATCAGAATACCGTTGAGAATATAGCGGCATTTTGCCCGGCGGATAAAGATAGCCACGGCGATCAGCTTGCCAACCTCTTCAACAATACCAACCAAGATCGCGCCGATCACGTCCAGCTCGGCAGGGCTGATAAAGGAGAAGATGGTCAGGGTAAAGACCAACGAGGCAACGCCGCCCACGAAAAACAGCTTAACCAGTTCGAAAATGCTGATATTACGCGGGATGTTGGTCTCCCAAAACAGGATCAGCAGCGAAAAGGGCATCATCAGCGCGCCAATAAAGATCAGCCCGGGCAGCGCCAGCGCATTGTTGAAGAAATATACGCAAGCATACAGCAGGGCAAACGTAACGGCCAGCACGGCAAAGATGCGGGAATAGAGCCAGGGCTTTGACCAGCCGATCGCCACCTCCTCAGGCGGCGGGGTGGTGGTGCCGGTGCCGCTGATCAGCAGCTGCTCGCTTTCCTCACGCGTGTGCTTTTTCATCACGTCGCACCACAGATCACTCAAACGGAAGTCTACCTTTTCGCCCTCGTTGCCGGTCATGCTGTCAAAGGTATCCTTGACCCGGGCGGTAAAGGTCTTTTCTGTTCTCTCGGTTTTTTCCTCCGCGCCCGGACGGGCGGCGTGCGCCGCATTCTCCTCACGCGCGGCGGTGCCGCAGGTGGGGCAGTAGGGATATTCGCCAATGTCTCTGCCACAGTTTCTGCAATACATGATAAGCTCCCTTTCAGCCTATATCTTTCTTTTTGGTCTTCTTTTTTCGCCCGGCGCCGGATTTTTTTGCACGGGCAGCCTCTTGCGCGTGGAAGACCTCCTCCGCCTCGGCACGGCGGCGGGCCATATTGGCATCATCCTTTAAGATCAGGTAAGAGATCACCGCCTCGGCGGCCAGCCGCTCGGCGCAGGCGCGCTGCACCAGATCCAAGGCCAGCTCGGTCAGCTCGGTCGTTTCGGCATCCGGGGGAAGCGCCTCTACCTGCTCGTTTACCCGCAAAAGGCTCTCCTTCTGCAGCGAAACAAAGCGGTTATAGGCGTCGCTGGCGCCCTCTTGCTCGGTCAAAAAATAGATCAGGGCGGCAGCATCGGTGATGGAAAGGTTCTTTTTCAGTGAGCAAAGCATGTACAAGGCCGCCAGCTGCTCACGGCTGTATTTTTTCTTTCGCGGGCGCGAGATATGCCCGCTTTTAACGTAATTGTTGATCATGCTGGGGGTGAGCGGCGCTTCATCCCGCCCCATGGTAAAGGGGGCCAGCTTGCGGTTCAGCAGCCCCGTCACCTGGTCCATGTACAGACCGATATCCGGCAGCTCTTCCCAGTCGGCCAGGTCAGGATGGTTGATAAGCTCCGCCAGCTTTTTTAAGTTGTTTTCTTCTGCCATGCTTATCCTCCCCTGCCGCTGGGCATACTTTTATTGTTTATTGTACCATAACTGCTTGACCAAGTCAAGAACTTATCCGTCAAAAACCGGCAAGAATTTCACGTAGGAGGCTTGTGGCATGCCCTGCAAGACCGTTCGCATCCTGACCCTTCGCTTTATTCCCTATACGGGTGAGCAGGCGCTTTGCCTTGCCCACCGCCTGGCGGCGGCGCACCGCCCCGCCTGCATCTTTACCCCCAATGCCGAAATGGCGCACCGTGCAACCCGCTCGCCGGCCTTTTCAGACCTTCTCAACCGCGCCGACCTGCTGCTGCCGGATGGCATTGGCATTACAGCCGCTGCCCGTATGCAGGGCACCCCCCTGCCCCGCCTGCCGGGCATTGACTTTGCCGAGGCGCTGCTGCGCACCGCACCGCCAAGCGGCTACCGCCTGTTTCTCTTGGGCGCCCGGCCGGGCGTAGCGGCCGCGGCGGGCAAGGCGCTTTGCCGCCGCTTTCCGCGTGTGACGGTGTGCGGCGTACAGGACGGCTACTTTGCACCCGAGATGGCGCACAGCATAGCCGCCGCCATTCGCGCGGCGGAGCCGAATCTGTTGTTCGTTTGCCTTGGCTCCCCCCGGCAGGAGGAGTGGATCGCGGTTCACCGCCCGCCCTGCCTGGCCATCGGTCTGGGCGGCGCCTTAGACGTGTGGGGCGGCGAGGTCAAGCGCGCACCGCAGATCGTTCAAAAAGCAGGCATGGAATGGCTGTGGCGCACCCTGCGCCAGCCCTCTCGCCTGGCGCGCCTGCCGGCGCTGGCCGCCTTTTCTGCCCGGGCAATGTGGGATGCCCACCTCACAAAAGGGGAAAAATGTCAAAAAGAGGGGTAGTTTTTCTCTTTTTCCCTGTCAGATGTTACAAAAATGGGAATTATTTAACAAACCTCTTGCAAGTTCGCAACGTTTGTGTTATAATAAACGATGGTAAAGAGTGAAGTGCTCTTTTTAGCAAGGTTATCAAAAAAAATAAAAAATATATGGAGGACACAAACATGGCAGTTAAAGTTGCGATCAACGGCTTTGGCCGCATCGGCCGTCTGGCATTCCGTCAGATGTTCAACGCAGAGGGTTATGAGATCGTTGCCATCAACGACCTGACCAGCCCCGCAATGCTCGCTCACCTTCTCAAGTACGATTCCGCTCAGGGCAGATACGCTCTGGCTGATACCGTATCGGCTGGCGAGGACAGCATCACCGTAGACGGCAAGACCATTAAGATCTATGCAGAGAAGGACGCTGCAAATC
>JAZQVK010000072.1:0-2070 GCA_045631765.1 Eubacteriales bacterium | reverse complement strand
GGCCGGCAGGCCGCCAATGGCCTCGGCCGGGAAGATCTTAACCGTGGTCAGGCCGAGCGCGCGCGCCGCCTCTACGTCTGAGGGGGTGGCACAGCCGGGCATGATCGGGATCTGCTTTTCGATGCAGTATTTTACAATGTCGGCCGAAAAGGCAGGGGTCACGATAAAGCAAGCGCCGGCGGCGATGGCCTCGTCTGCCTGCTCTCTTGTCAGCACCGTGCCGGCGCCGACCAGCATATCCGGCTCTGCCTCCAGCATGCGGCGAATGACCTCGGCAGCCCCGGGCACGCGGAAGGTGACCTCAGCAGCCGGCAGACCGCCCTCACAGAGCGCGTGCGCCACGCCGGCGGCGTTTTCAACGTTTTTTAAGGTAATGACGGGGAAAAGACCAACGTCATACAGCTTCTGCTCTAGATTTGTCATGATGTATCTCCTTATTACCGTTCGATACGGCTGTTTTGTTGTTCGCAAAGGCGGTCGATCTCGGCGGCGGTGAGCATATTGAAATCCCCCTCTACCGAATGCTTGAGCGCGCAGGAGGCGGCAGCAAAGCGGTTTGCCTTCTCGGGTGCATCCCCACGCGAGAGCGCGTACAGAAGGCCGCCGGTATAGGCGTCGCCGCTGCCAACGCGGTCAACCGCGCGCATGCGGTAATCGGGCGAGTGGTAGGCCTCTTTGCCATCGTAATAGACAGCGCCGGTCATGGTCTCCTCGGCCGAAAGGGTGGTGCGCAGGGTCATGGCCACGGCGGTAAGACCAAAGGTCGCCATCAGCTGCTTAGCCATGATCTCGGCGGCCGCGCGGCGGGCGGGCAACTCGATCTCTACCGGCTTGCCCTTACAGGCCGGGTCAAGCGCCGAGGGGATGCCGAGCACCTTTTCAGCGTGCTCTTCATTCACGATCAGGTAATCCACACCCTGGCACAGCTCACGCATCACGCGCCCGGCCTCCTCATACGACCAGAGCTTGGCGCGGTAGTTGACGTCGCAGGCCACGCGTACGCCAAGGCGGTGCGCAGCGGCAATGGCATCCCGACAGGCTTGGCAGCAGGCAGGGCTGAGGGCGGGGGTGATGCCGGCAAAGAAGAACCAATCGGCACCGGCCAGCAGGCTGTCCCAATCATAGGAGGCAGGATCAGCCAGCGAGACTGAGGAGCCGGCACGGTCATAGACCACGACAGACGGGCGCTGTGCCGCGCCGCGCTCGACGTAATAGGTACCGATGCGGGGGCCACCACGGTTGATAGCGCCGGTGTCCACCCCCTCGGCACGCAGGGCACGAATAGCGGCAGCGCCAAGCGGATTGTCCGGCAGGGTGGTGATATACGCAGCCTCGCCGCCCATACGGGCGTAGGTGACCGCCACGTTTGCCTCGGCACCGCCAAAGCGGGCATCAAGAGAGGTCATCTGCTCTATACGGGCATAGCCCGGGGGCATCAGGCGGAGCATGATCTCGCCAAAAGCAACCAGTTTCATAGCATTTCTTCCTTTTTGCTGTTTTGATGATCCTATTATAGCACGCGCTGCCAAAGAATGCAAGAATCAAGCATGGCAGGCGTATGCCTTTTTGCGTTGTAAAATCAACGATTTTTACCGGCAGTAGAAAATGCAAGCGTTTTGTTTTATTATAAAAGATATCCAAAAGGAAGTCAATATCTCTTTCGGCCAACTTTTATCACATTCTTGCGAAAAGAGTCGGGAGGAGCTCTTTCCGCGTGAAACGCGGAACAAGCCTCTCTCCGGTATCTAAGCCTCCCTCCGGGAGGTAGCGAAGCGAAGCGGAGCGGCCGTGCGGTAGTGAATGACAGCCCGGTGGGCTGTCGGAGCCGCACGGTGACCGAGCCGCAGCGAGACGGTGTCGCGACACCGCAGGTGGCGTGACGGAAGGAGTACCGGGTAGGAGAGATTACAAAAAGAAAAAGAATATTCTTACGTGTAAATTCTCTTGATAGGTATTCTCTTTCCCGGTTGATATGCTTTATAAAACAAAGCAAGAATAAATTTTATTTCTTTGCTTATTGTCACTACCCGTTACTCCCTCAGTCACGGCAAGCCGTGACAGCTCCCTCCC
>JAZQVK010000071.1:0-2990 GCA_045631765.1 Eubacteriales bacterium | reverse complement strand
GGGGGTAGCAACGCGTTCGTCTGCTAAAAGCAGCTCGGGCGTCGCAAAGCCCTTTTCGCCGCCATCGGCATCGCCGATCACGGTGGTAAGCAGATTGTCGCCTCGCCGATCGTCATACTGGGCAATGCCTGCCGCCACGTCCAGCCGCTGAGCAACCAGGGCTGTGAAGTAGGCATCGTTCAGTGCGTCATGCGCCGGCAGATTTTGCTCAATGCCGAAATGCTCCATCGCGTATTCGAGCGAGCGCTGGTTCTTGCTGCCATCGGTCTGGCGGTTAAAGATCAGCTGCAGGTCGTAGACCCGATGCAGCCAAGAGCCGTCCAGCCGGTGGGCACGCAGATTGTCCTCTAACATCGGAATATCGTCCGGCCCCCAGGTCAGGAAGGCAAAATCCTCCCCGCACCAGCGGTGGAATCGCTCGATCGCCTCCGGCAGCGGGGTCCCGTGGTCCAGCATGGTCTGGTCAATGCCAGTCAGGCGCATGACGTACCGTTGTATGACCTTAAAGAACTTTGGCTTTACCGTGATGCGATAGCTACCGATGAGATTAAGATCCTCGTCCAGCTTTACAGCGCCGATCTGAATTACCTCACCGCGCAGGCGGCATTCCAACCGCTTTTGCACGGCCAGCGCCTTTTGCGCGTACGCTTGATTCCACTCGAGATCGAGGGAAATGTAATTCATGACTTCGCTTCTTTCGTCGTATTTGTGCAACGCACTTTTTTATTGTACCATTTTTTGGCCGGATATGCAAGCCCTTTTTGAAAAAATCATAAAGGAATCGACTTGTCGAGCGGAAGGGAAAGGAATTGGCCGCCCCCCTCTTGACAAAAGGCGCGAAAAGACATATAATATCCTTATTATAGACAATGATATGAAGGAGCGCAATATGGAAATGGCAAGTCGCATCCCGGAGCTGTTTGGGTGCATGGTGTTTGGCGACAAGGAAATGAAGGCACGCCTGCCGGAGGAGATCTATACCACCCTGCGGCATACCATCCGCCGTGGCACACCGCTGAATATCGATATCGCCAACCCCGTGGCCGAGGCCATGAAAACCTGGGCTATGGAGCTGGGGGCTACCCACTTCACGCATTGGTTCCAGCCGCTCAACGGCATTACTGCTGAAAAGCACGATAGCTTTATCGAGCCGGGTGAGGATGGGCAGGTTATCATGAAGTTCTCGGGCAAGTCGCTCGTGCGCGGCGAGCCGGATGCCTCCTCCTTCCCCAATGGCGGCCTGCGTGCCACCTTTGAGGCGCGTGGCTACACCGCCTGGGACCCGACCTCCCCTGCCTTCGTGCGGGATAACACGCTGTATATTCCCACCGCCTTCTGCTCCTTCAGCGGCGAGGCGCTGGATGCCAAGACACCGCTGCTGCGCTCGATGGAGTGCTTGCGCCGTTCGGCTCGGCGCTTGATGTCGCTGTTCGGCAAGACCGGCATTGGCACCATCAATCCCACCGTGGGCGCGGAGCAGGAGTATTTTCTGATCCCGCAGGAGCTGTATGACGAGCGGCCCGACCTGCGCCTGTGCGACCGCACGCTGTTCGGCGCACCGCCACCGAAGAGCCAGGCGCTTTCCGAGCATTATTTCGGTGCCATTAAGCCCCGCGTCAAGGCCTTTATGGACGAATTGGACCTCGAGCTTTGGAAGCTGGGCGTCATGGCCAAGACCGAGCATAACGAGGCAGCCCCCTGCCAGCACGAGCTGGCCCCCATCTTCTGCACCACCAACATGGCCTGTGACCATAACCAGCTGACCATGGAGATGATGAAGCGCGTAGCGCGCAAGCACGGCCTTGTCTGCATTTTGCATGAAAAGCCCTTCTTCTGTGTCAACGGCTCGGGCAAGCATAATAACTGGTCGATCGCCACCTCGCATGGCATCAACCTGCTGGAGCCGGGTGATTCGCCGGCGGATAACGCGCAGTTCTTGCTCTTCCTGACGGCGGTGATCGCCGCGGTAGACGAATATGCCGACCTGCTGCGCATCTCGGTGGCCAACGCCTCAAACGATCATCGTCTGGGCGCCAACGAGGCACCGCCCGCCATTCTTTCCATGTTCCTTGGTGACGAGCTGACCGAGATCTTAGATTGCTTAGCCGAGGGGCGCCCCTATGATAAGCACGAGAACAGCCGCCTGGATATCGGCGTGGGCGTTCTGCCCAAGTTCCCGAAGGATAATACCGACCGTAACCGTACCTCACCCTTTGCCTTTACCGGTAATAAGTTCGAGTTCCGTATGCTGGGTTCCAGCTGCTCGATCGCGGATGCCAACGTGGTGCTCAATACCATCGTTTCCGAGATCCTTGACCGGTTCTCTGACCGGCTGGAGACGGCCGACGATTTCAACGGTGAGGTGACCGCCATCGCGCAGGAGACCTACCGTGCCCATAAGCGTATCGTCTTTAACGGCAACGGCTATTCGGAGGAATGGCGCAAGGAGGCCGCCCGCCGCGGCCTGCATAACTACGCCACCGCTGCCGAGGCGATTCCTCATTTGGAGGACCCTGAAAACGTCGCTGTCTTTGAAAAGCATGGCATCTACACCGCTGCCGAGCTGCATTCGCGCTGTGAGATCATGCTGGATGCGGTGGCCAAGGGCATTGAGGTAGAGGCAAAGACTATGCTGGAAATGACAGAGCGGGATATTCTGCCCGCCGTGCTCGCCTACACCGACCACCTGGCAGCCGGTCTGGCCAACAAAAAGAGCCTGCGCCTTCCTTGCCGTGCCGAGGCCGCGCTGGCGGATACGCTTTGCACCCTGTCGGATGAGATCTACGCCGCCGCCGAGACACTGAAGGCCGAAATGAAAAAGGCTGCCGCCCTTGAGGATATGGCCGCGCGTGCCCGCGCCTATAGCGACAACGTGCGCGGTGCCATGGCCGTGCTGCGCGCCGCCGCCGACCAGGCCGAGACCAAAACGGCCAGCGATTATTGGCCTTACCCCTCGTACACCGACATTTTGTTCTACCGTTAAAAGAGAG
>JAZQVK010000070.1:0-5745 GCA_045631765.1 Eubacteriales bacterium | reverse complement strand
ATGGCTACGATCCGACTTCGACGAGGAGCTGGTTACCCCCTATGAGCAATCGGGCGCCGTTCACTTCTATGATGCCCTTGGTCTTTGTGACCTGATGTGCCATACCGCCGAGCTTGGCGGCCGCACGGAGATCGACGGCAAAATGCTGTACGCAGGTGACACGATACGCAACGTGCTGAATCACGCGCCGCACATCTACGTGCACATGGAGGCATGGACCGTCTCGGATGAATGGATGGTTGAAGATTTTGTCGCCTTTTCCGAGGATGAGCTGATCATTGGTGCGATCGCTGACATTGTCAAGCATGAGGCTGCCGCCTTTGCCGCCGGCGAGGAAGGCATTTTCCTGCACCCGGAAACGAACGACACCACCTCTGCCTATATCCTTGAGGTGTTCGCCGTTACCTATGCAAATGCCACGCACGAGGAAATTGTGGATGATCTACGCGTGGTACTGCGCGCCGGCAGTCACCTGGCCGAGAATAATTTCTTTAATGATTTTGCCAAAAACCTGGTGCGCGCGGAGGACGAGGAGCAGGCCATGGCCGAGGTATTGATCAAAAACATCCGCTTCGTGGGTGAAGTGATGGATGCACTGTACGTGGCAGACCCGGCACACAAGCTTTCGGATACGCTATTCAGTATACTGATGCAAAATGAGGACGTGCAGCAATTTATCTCTACCGAAACGATCGCCGCGCTGAACCGCGAGGTCGAAGCGGGCGAGACTACCTACGAATCCTTTACTATTTTCTTACAGAATATGCTAAGCCTGGTCGTAGATCAGACAACGGCATAAAGGAGGAGCTATTATGAAATTCTTAAAAAATCTCGTTTCTTTCGTCTCTATCCTTCTTTCTGCCGTGATCCTATTCGCGGTAGCAGCACCCACCATCAGTTCCTTTGATGAGGATGCCTTTTTGACCCGTCTTTCCGCAGCCGGCATCGACACCGAATGCGATATCATCTTTACCGTTTCCAAGGGCGGTAGCATCAACATGGAAAGCGGCATCTATCCCACAGGCCAGCAGCTCGACCTGGTGGCTACGCCCAAGGAGAACTATCTGTTCTCTGGCTGGTATGACGAAAATCACACGCTGCTTAGTCTCAGCCCCAGCTTCTCCTTCACCGTGGAAGCTGACCGACGGCTGTACGCAGACTTCTCGCCCATTCCATCAAAAAGCGAGGTGGGCTATGAAACGCCGAATGAACTGCTTGATTGCAACGAGAGTTTTCAGTTCATCATTGCCTGTAACGAGGAAAACGCCTTGGATTACATTCGGAACAACCTGGTCATTTCCGACTCCTTTTATAACAACGTTGATTTAACAGATGAGGAAAAGGCGCTGATCTCCGATCAGTTAGATATTGATTTTACCGTCACCGAGAACGAGGACGGCACCTACACCGTTACCGCTAACGAGCCTTACAAGCAGGGCGCAACCTATACCGCCTCTCTATCCGAGGAGGGCGACGGCATCTCCTTTGCCGGTATGGAGGAAAATGGAGAGCTAACCTTTACCATCGAAGAGGAGAATCATGCTACCGTCGTCTACAAGACCGGCATTCTCCACCTATTGCCGGGCGAGCTGCTTTCCATCGCGCCGGAGGGGGCGGAGATCGGCTTCCGCATAGCCTCACTTGATTGCTTTGATGAATATGAAAACGGCGGCGTTGGCGCCACCGTTCGCATTGACGAGGACGAGACAGACGACCTTGACACGCTGTATGGCGAGGTCGTTGCTATACGGCAAGAGACAGACGGCTGGTTCGTTTCTCTGACGGCACCGAGCCTTGAGAACATTTTCGAGGAGCTGGATATCTATCAAAGCGGCGCGATTGATCTGGAAAACGATACCGATCTGGAGATCACCGACGAGATGATCGCCGAGATCGGGCAGCAATTCCTGGCAAACGAGCAGGTGCAGTCCTACCTGGCCGCCTCTTATATCGGCATTTACGACTATATGGAGGAAAACGGCTACGACGTTTCCTCGATGAGTCTGAAAAAGCTGATCGAGATGATCAAGGTAGAGCCAAGCATGGCGCTGAATGGCGATACCCTTTCCTTTGAGATCAAGGCTACGATGAACGTAGAGGTAGCACCACTTATCTATTACTACGTTTCCATTGAATTTGCAGAATCGGTTCGTCTCTCGGTAAAAGCCAATATTGAAATGAAGCAATCAAAGGTGTTTGCCTGGACGGTTACCTACGGCATCAACACCTTTGATATCAGCCTCACTACTCACGAAACGCAGCGCCTGGGCTGGGAGGCCGGCTTGCGCGGTGATCTTGGTGACGGTTCGTCGGTCGGCCTCAACGTGCAAAGCGAGATCGAGCTCAAGATCGCCGACTCCTTTAAGGACGTAGAACGGCTGAATGAAAACATCAACAGCATCAAAAAGGTCTTTGCTGAGAATGGGTGGAGCGGCAGTGACAACGAAAAGATGATTACGCTACCGTCTATTCGCTGGTACCTGGGGCTGATCTCCTTCAACGCCGATCTTTCCTTTAGTTTTGAATTTGATCTCAACGCCTCGATCTCCTACACCGCCATCACGACCGTCTCGAATACCACCGGCTTCCGCATGGGTGCGGATGGTAATATCCGGCAGTACAGCACGAGGAATTGCCAATCAAGCGCCGAAAATCTGTATCTGCATGGCAAGGCCGGCATTCGCACGTGTCTACAGACAAGGTCTTACATATCTCTGATTGGATTCAGCAGCTGGCTACAGCTTGGCTTTGAAACCGAGCTTGGCACCTATGCCGAGGCTGCCGGCATCATCGGCCTGACCTGGACGGGTGCCTCCTCCACCGGCGTAGCCGCCGGCTATTGGGAATGCGGCCTATACGGCTCCACGAATGGCTTTTACAAATTCTTCTTTGTGGGCGACAGCGTCACCTTCTGGCAAGGAGAGCACATCCTTGGCCGCTACGGCTTTACCGACGCCTACACCATGCTGGCCTACCAATCAGGGCAGACGAGCAAGCACCTTGATATTACCGAAAAGAGGACCGATCTTGATGCACAGGGCATCTACGGCGTGATCACCTATTCGGCAAGTCAGCAGAATGCCGGTACCGTTTCCCTGCAAAAGGAAACAAACGGCTATCAGGTCTCTCTTTCCCTCAAGGAAGGTACCTATCTGACCATAGAGGACGGCCACCTGGTCGTCAAGCCCAACGCCCCCGCCGTATTTGATGACGAGTTGACCATTCAGGTGATGGGTGAGAACACGGCCTGGGGTCCCCTGACCACGACGCAACGATACGTAAGTTACGCAAAGCCGATTACCGTTGCGATCCACTACCACGGCGACGGATACGTAGATAACACAACCGAAGCAAAGTTCCGCAATATTTATCAAAGCCACAACGCCTCTAACGCCAAGGTGCTGCAGGACGTATTCCAGGATTACCTGCTCGACCTGTACGAGGGCAACGAGGCAGCCGAGCATTTCTACCTTCTGGCCATCGAGGCCTATACGGGAAATCTCTTTGCGTGCATTGACGAAATGAAGGCCAAGGAGGACGAAAATCACACGCAGGAGACTCTGTTTGTGGAGACGGAATCAGAAGCTTTTCTCGCTCTGTACGGGTACTTAGACGGCATTCTGCGCCAGGGCGGCGATTACCGCCCGACCGAACAGGAAATTTCCAGCATGATTGATTGCATTGCCGTTTCACAAAGCTGCATGAACACGCTGGATGACGTAGCGCAAGAGCTGGGCAACGGTTCTGCCGTCTTCGCAGAGGAATTTGGCAATATGCCCACCGAGGTGCAGGAGCTGGTAGCCGATACACTGTGCAGCTATTACGCAACGGCGCCCACCGGCTCAAACGGGAAACTTGCCTGCGAGCAGATCGCCTATCTGCTGGCAATTCCCCTTTCATAATAGGTTGGCGTGGAGCCTACGCTCCACGCCTTTCTTAAAAATCACCATGCCCGTGAGTTGCTATCAACAAACGTGATATGGATTTTGGGCAGCACTTGTGCTATCATATATAAAATGCAGCTTTTCGGAAAGGTGGGGTGACCTGTGAACCTGAAATTTGGTGAAACCTGCAAGCTTCTGCGCAAGGAAAAGGGTTATACGCAGGAAAGGGTTGCCGAGATCCTTGGGGTTTCCAGCCAATCAGTCTCCCGGTGGGAGACTGGCATCTGCTACCCCGATTTAGAGATGCTGCCCGCCATTGCGAACCTGCTTGGCGTAACGGTAGACCGCCTGCTTGCCAACGATACTGCCTCGCAGGAGGAGGATCAAAGGCGCTTTTTTGAGGTGATGAACAGCGCCCGCTACACCGGCGAGGAGCAGATCGCCTTTATCCGCGATTTTTGCCGCAAGTATCCCGATAACAAGCAATACGTCTATGAGCTGGTATACGCCATTGCCGCCTACCTATTAGAGGCGCCGGAGAAGGCCGGTGCCTATATGCCGCTGCTGAAAAAGAATGCCGAGGGGCTGCTGGAAACACAGTTTCGCAGCCGCGTGATTCAGATCATGGCCTGCGTATGCGAGGAAAACGAGCTGCCCGCCTGGCTTGACCTGGCCCCCTATGATGCCAATACCAACCGCCGTGGCCTTTTGGTCGCGCGGGCACAGGCGCGAAGGGATAACGATCAGATCTATATCCAGCAGGGGCTGGAGATGCTTGAAAACCTTTCTGCCCAGCTTGATCGCCGCTTTCCGGATCGCATGGGCCCCGCGGCCAAGGCAGCCTTTCACCGCGGCGTGATGCAAACGGTTCGCTCGTTTGGCACCGGGGGCGAGGTGCCAGCCGGCTGGCAGGGCTTTTACGCCCGCAAGCAGCTGGTGCTGGCCGCTTGCCTATTCGCTGCCGGCAAGACAGGAGAGGGCTGGCAGGAATTTGAAGAGGCTATGAGCACCTACCGCGCGGTATGCAGCCGCCGGGATGCTTGGCTTGATTTAGGCAGCCGCCTTTTTTCGGGCATGCGCATCAGCCCGGATTGGCAGCACGCCATAGACGAAGGCGGCACCGTGCACCGTCTGTTTGGCACCCAGCGCTATGCGCAGCAGGGGGCCGCCCACATGCACGAGCTGCTGACCAACCCTCGCTTTTCCTGGTTTGATGCCGCGCGCCCCGCCCCCCGTTACCGCCAGGCGCTGGCCTTTTTAGAAGAGCAGATCAACAAAGACAAGGAGACAGACCGATGAGCAAAATAAAAATCACCCCCGCTATGTTCCGCAGCGGCATCAAGTGGCTTGGCAAGCTGCTGCTCTTGCAGATCACCACGCTGGTGATCTACGCCGTAGCGCTGAACGGCATCGTTTCCCCCATGTATGCCAACGATGATAAGGCAGGCGCCTATCGGCTGCTGTTTTTCATCTCGCTGATCTTTATGGCGATCGGCTGCTTTGTGCTGGTGCGGCTGCAAATGTCCTTTTCCGACGTGCGCACCGGCATCATCTCTGCTTCACGCGAGGAGGGGTACCGCCCGCTACACCACTTTTTTCGTACCCTTGGCTACGAATGTGGGTGGAAGAGCCTTTTTCTGCTCGTGATGCAGATCCCCTTTGCCATCTTTTTTGCCTCCTTTGGCGTAGCGCTGGATAATTCTGCGCTGCCCTTTGAGAATTTTTACATCTTAGAGGCCGGCTTTTATACGATCACCGGCTCGGCGGTGGCGGGCATTTTGCTTTCTACGCTCTGCTTCTTTGCCCTGCTGCTGCTCTTCTCAGCCCTCTTTTACTTCCGCCTGCTCAGAGATAAATACTA
>JAZQVK010000069.1:0-6918 GCA_045631765.1 Eubacteriales bacterium | reverse complement strand
GTCTTTCCGAAAAGGCAAACGTATACCCCTCCACCCTCTCCGGCGGGCAGAAGCAGCGTATTGCCATTGTGCGCGCGCTGGCTATGAACCCGAAGGTGATGCTGTTTGACGAGCCTACCTCCGCGCTCGACCCGGAAATGGTAGGCGAGGTGCTTGACCTCATCCGCCAGCTGGCTGACGAGGGTATGACCATGGTCATCGTTACGCACGAGATGGGCTTTGCCCGTGAGGTGGCAGACCGCGTGCTGTTTATGGATGGCGGCAAGATCGCCGAGCAGGGCAGCCCGGCTGAGCTGTTTGAAAATCCGCAAAATCCGCGTACGCAGCAGTTCTTAAAGGCGGTGCTGTAATCAAAAAAAGGAAAGAATGCACGCATTCTTTCCTTTTTTTCTTGCACAACGGGGGATTTTGTGCTATACTGATATAACAAAGGAGGTATCACCATGCTTGAAAATTGTGCACCCCGCGCGGTGTTTTCCATATTTGAAGAATTTTGCGCCCTGCCGCACCCCTCGCGCAATACGGCAGCAGCCACCGATTATTGCCTGCGCTTTGCCAAGCAGCACGGCCTGGCGGCAGAAAGCGATGCCGCCGGCAACGTGGTCATTCGCAAGCCCGCCACCCGGGGCAAGGAGAGCGCCCCGACCGTTATTCTGCAGGGGCACCTCGATATGGTAGCTGAAAAGGAGCCCGGTCATCCCATTGATTTTGATAAGGACGGTCTGTCTCTCTTCTTAGACGGCGATCTGATCGGCGCGCACGGCACCACCCTGGGCGGTGACGACGGCGTGGCCGTTGCCATGGTGCTTGCGATCCTTTCCGACGATAGCCTGGCCCACCCCGCTATCGAGGCGGTGTTCACTACGGATGAGGAGATCGGCATGCTGGGTGCCGAGGCCATGGACATGTCAGGCCTGCGCGGCCAATACATGATCAATATCGATTCCGAGGAGGAGGGCGTTCTCACCGTTTCCTGTGCCGGCGGCGCGCAGGCGGATATCCGCCTACCCGTGTGTCGCGAAGCGGCCTGCGGCACCTGCTTTTTCGTTACACTGGAGGGCATGAGCGGCGGTCATTCAGGCGCCGAGATCCACAAAAACCGCGCCAATGCCGACCGGGTAGCCGCTATGCTGCTTGCCGCTGTTTCGGCCGTTTGCGAGGTGCGCCTGGTCTCGATCGAGGGCGGCACCAAGGATAATGCCATCCCCTGCCGCGCCACCTGCTGCTTCTATGCCTCTGATGCGGCCGCTGCAGAGCAGGCCATCGGTGCCTTCTACGAGACGGTAAAGGCAACCTATGCCGAATCCGATCCCGGCCTCTCGATCTCGTATGAAACCAGTGAGAAAACCACCCCCGCTCTGACCGTAGAGGGCACCCGTGTGTTGCAAAGCCTGCTGCTGGATATCCCCTGCGGCGTGCAGAAGATGAGCACCGATATTCCCGGCCTGGTGCAGACCTCGCTCAATCTCGGCATCCTGCAAACGGCTGAGACGGAAATTCACGCCGTATACTCCGTTCGCAGCTCGGTCGGGGCAGAGAAGAGCGACCTGCTTGCCACCATGCGCGCGATCGCCACGGCGGCCGGCGCAAGCTTCGCCGTAGAGGGCGAGTACCCCGCCTGGGAATACAAAAGGGAATCCCCCCTGCGGGATACTGTGGTTGATACTTACCGCCGGCTTTACGGTGTAGATATGCGTGTAGAAGCGATCCACGCCGGGCTGGAATGCGGCCTGTTCAGCGACCGTATTCCGGGGCTGGAGTGCGTTTCGCTTGGGCCGAACATGCAGGATATTCACACCACGCGTGAGCGCCTTTCCGTTTCCTCTGTCCGCCGCACCTATGAATTTGTATGCGCTATTTTAGCAGCGATTGTGTAAAAAGGAGAATTGCTATGAAGGAAAGAATAGAACAGATCCGTGCCGCCCTGGCGGCCAATGAGGCCGCCCTGATCGAAAGCGGAGCCAACCGCTTTTACCTCACCGGCTTTGAATCCTCTGCCGGCCACGTGCTGGTCACCGCGCGCGGCGCCTATTTCATCATTGATTTCCGCTACGTGGAAAAGGCGCGCGCTACCGTCAAGACCGCCGAGGTCATGCTGCAGGAAAACACCGAGGAGCAGATCGGTCGCCTGCTTGCGCAGGATGGCGCCACCTGCCTGTACGTAGAGGCAGACAGCACCCCGCTTTCCCGCTTTGCCGCCCTGCGCGAGGCGCTGCCGGGGATCACACTGTGCGATGGCGACAAGATCGACCGTGCGCTGGTCGATGCCCGCGCCGTGAAAACACGCGAGGAATTAGCAAGCATCCAGGCCGCGCAGAAAATGACCGACGAGACCTTTGCCTACATCCTTGACCGGATCACCCCCGGCCGCACCGAGCGCGAGGTCATGCTGGATATGGAGTTCTATATGCGCCGCCTGGGCAGCGAGGGCGTTTCCTTTGATTTTATCGTGGTCTCCGGCAAAAATTCCTCTCTGCCGCACGGTGTGCCCACCGATAAGAAAATCGAGCGTGGCGACTTTGTGACCATGGATTTTGGTGCCGTGGTAAACGGCTACCATTCGGATATGACGCGTACCGTGGCCGTTGGCGCGGTCAGCGAGGAGCAGCAGCGCGTGTACGATACCGTGTATGCCGCGCAGGCTGCCGCCCTTGCTTTCATCCGCCCCGGCGTTGCCTGTAACGAGGTAGACCGCGTAGCGCGCGACCTGATCTACGGCGCGGGCTACGAGGGCTGCTTTGGCCATGGCCTTGGCCACAGCGTGGGCGTTGAGATCCACGAAATGCCGGCCTGCAACACCCGCTGCAAGGAGATTTTGCGCCCCGGCATTATTATGACGGTAGAGCCGGGCATCTATTTAGAAAACAAATTCGGCGTGCGCATCGAGGATATGGTCTACCTGACCGAGACCGGCGCCGAAAACCTGACGCACAGCGAGCGCAAGCTGCTGATCGTTTGATCATCAAACACGTAAAAAGTGGGCAGATCTGCCCACTTTTTTGCTCGCAAGAAACGTCACCGTTTTTGAGTTGAGAAGGTGACTATTCTTCAAATGCATAGGCTGGGCATCAACATAACTGAAAAAATTGGCTGTTTGTTGATGATCTGACCAGCATTACCAAGTCGGTCAAAAACGTATTAGAGCAGGAAAACGCTTAATTTTGCTACATTTCCCCCCGTCCCGGGTCTCCCCCCCGGGGCGGGGGTTTTTCTCTTTGCGTAGAAGATGGGATGCGGTAGAAATTTTCCGTAAATTTTGATAAAACAAGTATTTTTCTCTTGCAATTTGGAAAAGGATATGCTATAATACTCCCATCTATTTTATAGTAGAGCAGAGTAGAAAACCGTGCGTGAAGTGCCTGTGGGACGGGGAGTTGCCCACCGGACGAAAATGCCACCCGGCATTGCGGTACGATTTTCGCATCCCGCTGTCTGTTATGGGGCTTTTTGTGCTTCCCGTCGCAGAGCGAGAATCTGTGATACGGGAGGTATTTTTTTATGAAAACAAAATCGTCTACCCAACAAAAGATCCGCCGCCTGGTGCTGGATGCCATGCTGGTCGCCCTTTACGTGGTGTTCAGCACGGTCTTTTCCTTCAAGACACCGTGGTTTGAGGTGTCGCTGGTCAGCCTGCCGGTCTTTCTTTCGGCCTGGCTGTTCGGCATGCAGGATGCAGTGGTCATCGCCCTGCTTGGCAGCTTTTTAGAGCAGCTGATGTCGGCTTATGGTCTTTCCCCCACCACGCCGCTGTGGATGGCACCGGTGGTCGTGCTGGCCGTGGTGGCGGCGCTTGGCTTTTCGCTCGTTCGCCGCAGCGGCAAGCCAGCCCTGCTTTTGGTGGTGATCGTAGTGGCCGAGCTGGTGTTGACGGTATGCAACACCGCTGCCCTGTACCTTGATGGCTATATCATGCAGTACGCCGTCAAGGCACTGCATCTGATCGCCATGCCGCGCCTGATCAACAGCGGCGTGCGCATCGCCCTTTCCTGCATCCTGGTGCCGCTGCTGCTGCCGCCGCTGCGTCGCTTGGTAAAAAAAGAGAAATAAACAAAACGCGCGATCCATCTCCCGGATCGCGCGTTTTGTTTACTTTTTGATGAATACGAAGAATTTGCTGAGGATGTAGTTTAAGACCAAAACGATCACGTTGCCGAGCATCTTGACAACCATCGCCTCAAACGAAAGCCAGGTCACAAAGATCAGAATGATCAGCTCCTCGATCCCCAGCGTGGTCAGGCGGCTGGCAAAGAATTTGCCCATCTCCGGGAAGAATTTGCCCGTCTTGCCCGAAAAGACCCAAACGCGGTTCGTGATAAAGGCAAACAGCACCGCGGCCACCCAGGAAAGAATGTTGGCCAGCAGCTCGCTGATGGCGAGTGGGTAGTGTAGCAGGTAAAAGCTTGCCCAGCTGATGGCGGTGGTCAATACCCCGAAAAAGAGATAGAGCAGCACCTCGCGGTGCCGGTTATAAAAGGGGGCAAGCAACCGCAGAAGTGGGAGAGACAGAATGCGGTCGAATAGGTCGCGGCGACGGGGCTCTTGGTTCATTTTTGATTTCCTTTCCCGGCCTTGTGCAGGCCGGTGATGATATGGCGCTCGATCTGCGCGCGCTGGCGGTTCTTTTTGATCACCACGGTCAGGGCGCCCTTTAGCCAAGCAGGGGAAACACGTGCGTTGCTTCCAAAAAGACTCGGATACTCTATTGTAGCATATCTTTCTGTAAAAATCAAGAAGAACTGCCACGCACCGAAAGGCGCGTGGCAGCTCTTTATTGCATATTCATCAGGGCGTAAAGCGCGCCGGCCGTATCGGCGCGAGTCATGGCGGCGGTGGGAGAAAGCGCACCGTCGGCAGACACAGTAAAGATCTCGGCATCATAGAGCGCGTAAATGGCATCTCTTGCCCAGCCGGGGATGTCGGCCGCATCGGCTACCGTGGGCAGCACGGCAGGGGTCGCCGCACCAAGAATGTTGTTTAGCATCACGGCTGCCTCCGCGCGGGTGATGCTCTTGTCGGCGTTGAAATAAAGGCCGGTGCCATCAAAGCTGCCGTTCACGTAGCCGTAAAGCTGCGCGGTGGCCACATAGCCCTTGATGCTGCTTGGAATGCTTGCATCATCATCAAACCAGGTCTCCGTGACCCCGGCGGCCGGCTTGATGCCGGCGCTCTTCATCGCCATGACCAAAAATTCACCGCGGGAGACCTCCTCCTCGGGGTGGAAATACATATGATCCCCCTCTAAGGAGCCAAGCATGATATTGCCCTCTGCCATGGCCAGCGCCGCGTTGTAGGCGGCATGCCTCTCCATATCGGCATAGACCAGGCTGCTCTTACGTGCGGAAACGGTGATGCGCATATCGGCAATGCCGGAATAGTTGCCATAGGCATCCCGCGCCACGTAAGAAAAGTGGTCGCTGCCCGTGTGCCCGGCCTGCGGCACGTAGCAAAATTCACCGCGCGCGCTGTCCAGCACAGTCAGGGAGCCCTTTTCCGGATAGGCGAGGATCAGATAGGTCAGGGCATCCCCCTCCGGATCCTCAGCCTTCATCTGCCCGTAAACACCGATCTCCTTCTGCGTGTGTACGGAAAGAGCGGCCTCGTTCAGCCCTGCTACGGTGGGGGCATAGTTGACCCGCTCGGCCGTGCGCAGGGTACAGGTCAGCGCGGTGGTGCCGGCGGTAGAATTGACGCAGAAGGAAAAGCTGTGCTTTCCATGCTCTCTGTGGCGGGGGCAAAGGTCAGCTTGTCAAGCTCCTCGCGCGCAATGATCTGGCCACGCACGACGGGGGTGTCGCGCAGCTTTAGCACGCCGTCTGTGGCCGGCGGGAGAGAAAGCACCGTCACGTTTTCAATTTTGGTAACGCCAAGGGCCTGCTTGAAATCGGTTTCTGAAAAGGCAAATGGGTTGCCGTGCAGCGCGGTCTTGATTAGCGCGGCCTGGTCGGCCAGGTGGTCTGCCCCGTAGCTGATGCGCGTGTAGGCCGCCGCCGGCAGCACAGCCAGCATACCGGCAAGCAGGCAAAAGAGCAAAAGACAGGAGATTTTTCGTTTCATGTTCTTGTTTCCTTTCGGTGTTTATTCGTCCATAGTGTTCACCGCGTGGAAAGCATTTATACAAAAAATCCCTACGGTTGCCCGTAGGGATTTTTCGAGTTACGCCTCAGCCTTTGTGGTGGCTGAGGGCGGTGGGTTCTTTTTGAAGAACTTTTGGAAAAGAATGATGCCAACGATCAGCACGATACCAACGATATCGGTGACCAGCTCGGGAATGACCAGCATCAGGCCGGCGGCTATCAGAATGATACGCTCAACCCAGCCTGCCGGGCGAAGTGCGTAGCCCTCAAGGCCGGCAGAAAGACCAAAGATACCGAATAGCGAGGTGATCACGATCTGGATCACGTCCAGGGGTTGGGTATCTACGATCAGCATAGCCGGGTTCATGGCCAGCATATAGGGCACAATGAAGGCGGCAATGGCCAGCTTGGTGGCGGTAACGCCGGTTTTCAGCGGGTTCGACTTGGCAATGGCAGAGCCGGCGTAAGCGGCCAGCGCTACCGGCGGCGTGATATCTGCTACGATACCAAAGTAGAATACGAACATGTGCGCTGCCAGCATGGGAATGCCCATCTTGATCAGAATGGGTGCCGTGATGGTAGCCATGATCACGTAGTTGGCCGTGGTAGGCACACCCATGCCCAGCACGATGCAGCAAAGCATGGTGAGGAACAGGGCCACGATGGTGTGGCTGCCCGCAACGGCCAGAATACCGTTGATCAGCGTGTTGGCAAGACCGGTCATGGTGATGGTTCCGGCGATGATGCCGGCCACGCCGCAGGCTGCGGCAACGGTGATGGTACCCTGACCGCCGGCAGCCAGTGCCTCCAGCAGACGCTTGGGAGTGATACGGGTTTCACGGCT
>JAZQVK010000068.1:0-2069 GCA_045631765.1 Eubacteriales bacterium | reverse complement strand
CGCCGTGCACGTTGGGGCAGGAGATGTTTACTTCAAGCCAGCCCACATTGTCCTGGCTGTCCAGCATTTCGCACACGCGGACATATTCGCTGACCGCAAAGCCGCTGACGTTTGCCATGACCGGCTTGTGAAAGCACTTCTTCATCTTCGGCAGCTCTTCAGAGATAACCTTCTCTACCCCGGGGTTCTGTAGGCCAACGGCATTACTCAAGCCGGCGGAGCATTCCGCAATGCGGGGGGTGGGGTTGCCGGAACGGGGATCCTTGGTCGTTCCCTTAAAGGAGAAGGTGCCGAGGATATTGATATCGTACAGCTCGGCAAATTCATAGCCGTAGCCAAAGGTGCCGCTGGCGGGAATGATGGGGTTATCCATCTCGATCCCACACAGGGTAACGTTTAATTCTGCCATAGGATATCCTCCTTTACAAGCACAGGCCCTTCCTTACAGATACGCTTATTGCCCGTGATGGTCTTGCAGGAGCAGCCCATGCAGGCGCCAAAGCCGCAGCCCATTCTTTCCTCAAAGCTGAACTGGCCGGAGGTGGCAGTTGCGCGGTAGACGGCCTTGAGCATTGGCTCCGGCCCGCAGGTATAAAAGTGGGTGTAATCAATGCCCTGCATGGCATCGGTCACAAAGCCCTTCGTACCGTAGGAGCCATCAGCCGTGGCAACGCGCACGTCGGCGCCAAGCGCACGGAACTCTTCTTCATAAAAGACCTCGTCCTTTTTATTAAAGCCGAGGATCACGCTGACCTTCTTACCCTGCGCGATCAGCTCCTTTGCCAGCATGTAAAGGGGTGGAACGCCAACGCCACCGCCAAGCAAAAGCGGCCGGTCGCCCGATTTGGCAAGGTCATAGCCGTTGCCAAGGCCGGTCAACAGATCAAGCTGCTGCCCTGCCACCATATGCGCCATAGCCTCGGTGCCGTGGCCGACCACCTTGTACAGGATGGTCAGCTCACCGGGGGTGCAGTCGCAAACCGAGATCGGGCGGCGGAGATAGTACCCCTCCAGCTTGATGTTGACAAACTGGCCCGGGGCAGTGATGGCAGCGGTATCACCCGCCAGGCGCATACGGTAGACCGTTTGCGTGAGCGGTGTGTTTTCCGCAATGGTAAATATTCCTTGCTTCATTCCCTACTCCTTACGCATCAATGGTAGAGATACCAAGCGTGGTCTCATCCAATACGTCCAGCAGCACCTTCACCGTATCCAGCGAGGTAAACATGGTCACGTTGTTCTCGGTAGCGTAGCGGCGGATCTGGTAGCCATCGCTCATCTGATTGGTAGCGCCGATATCGCTGGTGTTGATCACGTAGGCAATATGACCCTGGCGGATGGATTCGTAGATCTCATCGCTCCCCTCGCCGATCTTTTTCAGGATGTGGGTACGAATGCCGTTTTCCTTTAAGAACTTGGCCGTGCCCTCGGTTGCCTCGATGTTAAAGCCCAGGTCATAGAAGCGGCGAATGAGCGGCAGCGCCTCCGCTTTATCCTTATCTGCAATCGTGGCAAACACGGTGCCGTAATTCTGCAGATGCATGCCGGAGGCCTGCAGCGCCTTATAGAGCGCGCGGTTGAGCTTATCGTCATAGCCGATGGCCTCACCGGTGGATTTCATTTCAGGCGAGAGGTAAGCATCAAGCCCGCGGATCTTGTTGAAGGAGAATACAGGAACCTTGACGTACCATCTCTTCTTTTCCTCAGGGTACAGGTCAAAGATGCCCTGCTCCTTCAGGGTCTTGCCCATGATCACCTCGGTAGCGATATCGGCAAGCGAGTAGCCGGTAGCCTTAGAAAGGAACGGCACGGTACGCGAGGAGCGCGGATTTACCTCGATGATATACACGTCATCCTTTTCATCAACGATGAACTGGATGTTGTAAAGACCAACGATACCGATACCGAGACCGAGCTTCTTAGCATAGGTGAGGATAGTACCCTTTACCTTGTCGGAGATGCTGAAGGAGGGATATACGCTGATAGAGTCACCGCTGTGTACGCCTGTACGCTCAACGAGCTCCATGATACCGGGAACAAATACATTGTGACCGTCGCAGATAGCGTCG
>JAZQVK010000067.1:0-7099 GCA_045631765.1 Eubacteriales bacterium | reverse complement strand
CGTGAGTGGCAGGTATCCTGTAACCACGTATACACCTTTAATATGGACGAATGGGCAGACGGAGAGGGCAATACGCTCCCCTCTGACAATCACGGCTCCTTCCAGTACGCGATGGAGCAGGCGCTCTTCCATCCGCTTGGCGAGCTGACCGTGCCGCCCTCGCAGCGCAACTTTGCCACCAAGGAAAACCTGCCCACCTACCCCGAAAAGATTGCCGCCCTGAAGGCAGAGGGGGCAAGGCTCGTGCTGGTCTACGGCATTGGCAGAATGTGCCATATCGCCTTCTGGGAGCCGACCTACGCCGGAGACTATGCCACCGTCGCCGAATGGGAGAAGGCACCCTATCGCATCGGCGCCAAGATCCACCCGCTGACGGTTGAGCAGAATGCGCTGACCAGCTTCAAATCCCGCACCACCCTGGTGCCTTGCCGTGCCAACACCATCGGCCCCGGCCTGTTTTTGCAGGCAGATTACGCCATCGGCGGTGCAGACGGTACGCTTGGCCGCGGTATGCAGTGGCAGGGCATGTCGCTGTGGATGACTCTGCGGCACGAGACCACGCCCTGGATCACCTCTACCTATATCCCCACCCTTGCCGGCCGCCTCTTCTTCTTGGCTGAGCTGGCAGGCCCGCTGGTTGCGGAATGTAACTGATGCATAAAAAATAACGTAGGCCCGGGATGCGGCTTGATACCGCATCCCGAGCCGGTTTTTTATAGGTCGATGCCAAAGCGTACAAACGAGTAGTCAGGCTCAAAATCGGCACAGGTGCCGTTTTTCCATTGCTTTTCAAAGGTAAAGGTTCGCGGCCCAACGCCAAAGGGCTCAGCATCCTTGCTGTGGTGCGGGCCAAGCAGGTTGCGGCAGGCGTTGGTCAGTGCCAGGCAAACGGTGTTTTCACCCTCTACCAGATAGTCGGCCAGGTCTACCGTATGCTCAAACAGCAGCGTTGTAACGGGCTTGCCGTTTACGGTAACGCCGCAGGTCGCGTAACGGCCGTCAATGCAGAGAACGGTCGGGTCACCTGCGTGATAGGTCAGGCTGGTCGCGGCCTCCATGGTGCCGGCAAAGAAGGGGTACCCATCCTGCTCGATATGGCGCAGGTCAATGCTGCTCTTCGGTGCGTCGATGCTAAAGCCGGCGCGGTAACGATAGGCAAGCGGGGCACCGTCGAGCTGCTTTGCTTCTTCCCATCCGGCAGCATCCGTCTTGACGGTAAAGTCGCCAAACAGATACAGACATTCGATCTCACTATCAAAGGAGAGGCAGTTGCGTAGCGTTTCTGAGGTGGCCTCGTACAGCGCGTGGTAGACCTCGTCACGCTGGTGGTAATCCATCGTGTAGGTAATGGTGTTTTCGCCTACCACCACGTAGGGCAGAATGTTGGCGATCGTCAGATCCTTTTCGTAGCCCTGGCAGGTCTCTACCTGTACGGCATGGCCGTTTACTTGAACGGTATGGCCGGCCGGCAGCTCGGTAGCCAGGGTCAGGCTGGCGGGCATGGCGTCTACGGTCACGCAGCAGCGCATGGTCAACGCACCGGCATAGCGGTCGCTGAGCAGCTCGTCACGAATCTGCTCGATCGGCTGCTCCGTTCTCGCCTCCTCGTTTTCACGCGTAGCGCAGAAGCGGTCGATGGTCAAGGCGTTGCGCGGGCGCTTGCAAAGGGTAAAGTCATTTGAAAGCTGAACGTGCTTGTCGGTAAGAACAATTGGCTCTGCCGCATCGTTTCTTTCAGATTCTATGAAAACGTAAGCCTGCGAGTCGGCAAAATCAAGCACGGTCTCAAAGCCGTTCTCGGTCACGCAGCCGGCCTGCGGGCGTGCTTCAAACGTGATCGGGTCAATTTCACACAGGCCCTGTGTGCCACGGCTGGTCAGCTTCAGGCGGCAGGGAGAGGCAGATGTGTTGGTGATGTAGATCAGGCGCCCGGCCTCGGTCTTGCGCACCATCTGGCGCACGCGGCTGTTGTTCTTCTCAATAAAGGAAAGCTGTACGGGCGAGGTAGCCAGCAGCTCGTCCATAGTCATGTTAGGCACCAGCCAACCAAGCTGGTCGCTGACACGGGCGTCGATGCGCGTGGGTGCCTTGCCGTGCAGGCAAAGCTTGCCGCCTGCCGCCAGATACTTTCTTAGCAGCGCAACGGTGCTGGAATCAATGGTATCCATTTCCGGAATCAGCACGTAATCGTAGCTGCAAAGGCCAACGCGCAGAGAGCTACCCTCTACCGATGCATAGCGGGTCAGCATGCTCTCCTCACCAAAATGGTAGGGCAGACCGGCGGCAGCCAGGGTCTCTACCAGCTCCATGAATCGGTTTTCCAATGCTTCGTAAATAGGCTGGCTGTTATCCTGGAGATATTCCATATAGGCGGCCTGGATGGGGTGAATGACCAGCACCTTGGCCTCCTCCTCACCGCGGGAAAGCATGTAGCCAAGGCCAGCAAAATAATCGTCAAAGCGGCGCATCTCGTTCTGCCAGGGCAGGTGCTTGGAATAGTGTGCCGGGTAGTCACGCTTGCGCTGACCACGCTCGCTGTACGGGTACAGGTGCTGGCACATCAGATTGACGCCGTTTGCGTACTGCATTTCGGCAATCCGCTTCAGCTCACGCGGCGAAACGTCCCAGCCGCAGCAGGCAAACATCTCGGAAAGAGCCTTTTTCTTGCCCAGCTGTGCGCAGGCAGAGCCAAGCTGCTTACTGCCAAGATCATCGCACACCTCGCGGCCAAGGTAGTCAATGCCGGGAATGTGCTCGTATTCATACACGCGCATCACACTGCCGCAGCAGGTGACCGAGAAGGCAAGCGAGCGCTCCTCAATGCCGTGGCCGGTCAGCTGGCAGCCGTTTTCATCGCACCAGCGATAGATGGGCTCCATAAAATTCTTGAAGAAGAGATCCGAGCAGAGCTTGTAGTAATCGTAGCGGTATTCACGGTAGCCCTCGCAATTCAAGAACAGGGCCACCATGTTCTCAAACAGGTCATAGCCGTAGGCTGCCGTAAACTCTCGCGGCAGGATGTCGGAGTAGGGAACCTCCCAGCGGTTATACTGCGGCTCGTCGGTAAAGAAGCCGGGCATGGCCTTGCCAAAGTCCTCCGCCGCGATCTTTTCCTTGTATTTTTCATGCGTTTCGGCAATAAACTTCGCCGTTACCTCGGCATTCATGGTGTCTACGTAAGAGTTCGAGCGGGTACGGCGGATCACGTAATACGTACTAACGCCGTCACTCGCACCGCTCAGGCGAACGGCACGGTTGTCCTGCAGGGCGTAAACACCCAAGAGATCTGTCAGATCGGTGGGGTAGGATTGCTCCTGCGTAAAGGCAAGGCCTGCCATGCAATTTTGCGGGTCGGTGAGCAGCTTGCCGCCGGCAAAGCCACTCGGCCAGCCGTTTTCATCATAGGCCCAGGCCTCCATGCCCTGCTTCTTTGCCTCGTCAACACAGGCATTGATGCAGGAAAACCATTCGTCGCTCAGGTATTCGGTCTCCAGACCACCGCGGGCATGCATAAAAAAGCCGCCCATGCCGATCTCCTTCATCCGGCGGATTTGGGCACGCAGCTCGTCCTCCTCCAGCCGGTCATTCCAGCTCCAGAAGGGGAGAGAACCGTAGCTTGGTGCCTCGCGCCGACATTGCTCGAGAAATTTTTTCATAAAAGCCTCCCAGCTATTATTATTCAAGCATATTATACAGGAAAAAAACGGCGTTTACCATTGCAAATTTTACGCATTATGCACGTGTTGTTTCTTGACATTTACCTCTGTGTTTGCTACAATAATAGTATCAAGGAAAAAGGGGAATGCTTATGAAGATGGAAGAAAGAAGCGCGATCCTTTCGCGCGTTGATCATACCTGCCTGAAGGTGGATGCCACGTGGGAGGATATTCGCCGCCTGTGTGATGACGGCATGCAGTATAAAACCGCCTCTGTTTGCATCCCACCCGCCTACGTGCGGCAGGCAAAGGCCTACGTGGGCGATCGGCTGCCGATCTGCACGGTCATCGGCTTCCCGAACGGGTATTCGGTCACCTCCGTCAAGGTGGCTGAGACAAGGGCCGCCATTGCCGATGGGGCAGACGAGATCGACATGGTCATTTTTGTCGGCTGGCTGAAGGAGGGAAGGACCGACCTACTGGAAGGCGAGATCCGCGCTGTCAAGCAGGCCTGTGGCGATAAGATCTTAAAGGTTATCATCGAGACCTGCCTGCTGAATGATGAAGAAAAGGCTGCTATGTGCCGCGTGGTGGCGGCTGCTGGGGCAGAGTATATCAAAACCTCTACAGGCTTTTCTACCGCCGGTGCCACACCGGCCGATATTGCGCTTTTTGCCGCTAACCGCCCGGCGGGGCTTTTGATCAAGGCGGCCGGTGGCATTTCCTCATTTGCCGATGCGCAAGAAATGCTGGCGCTGGGGGCTGATCGGTTGGGCACCAGCCGCCTGGTTGCTTTAGCAAAAGCGGAAGATGCCACAAAATAAATAGCGAAAAAGGAGAAAATATGCTTTCGTATCCGACACCGCATATTGATGCCAAGCCCGGGGATTTTGCCAAGACCGTGTTGATGCCCGGCGACCCGCTCCGCGCTCGCTTCGTTGCTGAGAATTTTCTAAAGGACGTGCGCCTCGTCAATAACGTGCGCGGCATTCAGGGCTATACCGGCACCTACCAAGGGGTGCCCGTTTCGGTCATGGCCAGCGGTATGGGCATGCCGTCTATCGGCATCTACAGCTACGAGCTGTATCATGCCTTTGGGGTAGAGAATATCATTCGCATCGGCTCAGCCGGTGCCGTTTCAGAAAAGGTTGCCGTGCGTGACGTGGTGTTTGGCATGGGCGCCTCTACCAATTCCCACTTTGCCGAGCAGTATCGCCTGCCGGGCACCTATGCGCCGATATGCGATTATACGCTGCTTTCGGCAGCGATCCGCGAGGCCGAGGCACAGGGGGTGCGTTACCACGTTGGCAATCTGCTCTCCTCTGACACCTTCTATTCGGATGACCCGGCAGATGCCCGTTGCTTTGGTAAAATGTGTATTCTGGCCGTAGAGATGGAGGCGGTTGCCCTGTATATGACCGCCGCGCGTGCCGGCAAGCGTGCGCTAGCGATCTGCACCGTCTCTGATCATATTCTGACCGGCGAGGCGCTTCCCGCCGCCGAGCGGCAGACCAGCTTTACCGATATGATGGAGATCGCGCTCCGCACAGCGATTGCCATGAATGACGCAGATAATTGAGGGCAGATATGAAAAGAGCCTTTCTCGTCGTGTTAGATAGCTTTGGCATTGGCGAGCTGCCAGATGCCGCTTCCTTTGGTGACCGGGGGGTCAACACGCTGGCGTCGGTCGCCCTCTCCCCCAAGCTGCGCGTGCCGCATATGCGGCAAATGGGGCTTGGCAATATCGCGGGCGTTACCTGTCTGCCGGCCGCAGTAGCGCCGGTCGGTGCCTATGGCCGCGCGGCAGAAAAATCTGCCGGGAAGGATACCACCATCGGCCATTGGGAGATTGCCGGCATCTATTCCGGCCGGCCGTTACCCACCTACCCAAACGGGTTTCCGGCTGAGGTGATCGAGGCCTTTTCGGCCGCTACAGGCCGCCGGGTTCTTTGCAACCTGCCGTATTCGGGCACAGACGTCATTCGCGATTATGGCAAGCAGCACGTCAAGACCGGCGATCTGATCGTTTATACCTCGGCAGATAGCGTATTTCAGATCGCCGCGCATGAGGACATGGTGCCCGTTGCGCAGCTTTACGAATATTGCCGCATCGCGCGGCGCATTCTTACCGGGCAGCATGCCGTTGGCCGTGTGATCGCCCGCCCGTTCGTTGGGCAGGATGGTCAGTACACCCGCACGGGGAACAGGCGTGATTTCTCGCTGGAGCCGCCGCAAAAAACGCTGCTGAACGCCGTCTGCGATGCGGGGCAAGCCTGCATCGCCATCGGCAAAATAGCGGACATATTTGCAGGCAGCGGCATCACCGAGAAAATTCACACGCACAACAACGCCGAGGGGACAGAGGTTTTTCTTGACCAGCTCTCCCGTGATTTCACCGGTCTTTGCTTTGTGAACTTAGTAGATTTTGATTCACAGTACGGCCACCGCCGCGACGTAGATGGCTACGCCACCGCGCTCTCTGCCTTTGATGCGGCGCTGCCTGCGGCGCTTTCCTCGCTGCGCGAGGAGGATCTTTTGATCATCACCGCCGACCACGGCTGCGACCCTGGCTATACCAAGACCACCGACCACACGCGCGAGTATACGCCCATCCTTGTATACAGCAAGCAGATCTCGCCCGTCGACCTTGGCACGCGCGCAACCTTTGCCGATATCGGCGCCACGGTGGCCGAATGGCTCGGCCTTTCCTTCCGCGGTGCCGGCAGCTCGTTTCTGCCGCAAATAAAAAAATCCCCGCTCGGTGGGGATTGACGGCATAGCGTGTGTATGCTATAATAGAAGGCGAAAAAACAAAAAATCCCGCACCTTCGTGCAGGATCTTTGGAGCTGATGGCCGGACTTGAACCGGCGACCTGCTGATTACGAATCAGCTGCTCTACCAACTGAGCCACACCAGCGAACGATAGTATTTTATCATACAGTTTTTCATTTGTCAAGAGGAATTTGAGAAATTATGAATTTATGTAGCCCATCCGTTGTCCGCCGCCTCATGGAGGAGGAGGGGATCTCCTTTCGCAAGGAGTTTGGCCAAAACTTTTTGATCGACCCCACCGTGCCTGAGCGGATCGCCGCCTCCTGTGCTGAGCGGCAGGATATTTTAGTGCTGGAGATCGGCCCCGGCATTGGCTGCCTGACACAGCAGCTAGCCGAAAATTACGAGCGTGTTCTCGCTGTGGAGATCGACCGCGGGCTGATCCCCGTGCTGGGCAAAACGCTTGCCGATTACGATAACGTGCGCGTGGTGAATGCCGACGTGATGGAGCTTGACCTGCAAGCGCTGCTATCCGAGGAGGCCGGTGGGCGAGAGATCGCCGTATGCGCCAACCTGCCCTATTACATCACAACGCCTATTCTCATGCGCCTTTTAGAATGTGGCGTGCGCTTCAAATCCATCACCGTTATGATCCAAAACGAGGTGGCAG
>JAZQVK010000066.1:0-7080 GCA_045631765.1 Eubacteriales bacterium | reverse complement strand
GCATCGGCAAATATTGGTCTATTCATCGGCAAAAAATCTTGCAATATCTTATATTGCTGCGTTTTTTTGCCTCGCCTAACCGCAATATTTGCTCGATGAAAACTGCGCGCCCCCTATGGCGAGAAAATTTTTAGTGGATTTTGTCGCAGCGAGCCGCAGGAAAGTGAGCACTTTGCAAGGTGAGCTACGGCGAAAGACGCAAAAATTTTCCGCCATAGGGCTTGTGTGTTCGACTCTCTTATGGCTAAGCTTGTTGTAATGAAAGAAGAGCGGCGAGCAGGGCTTCATCCTCCTCGTCGGTCAGGGATGCGCTTTCAAGCGCCCTTTTCTTTTCCCGCAGGGCGGTAATTCTTCTGGCAAGCAGCTCGGCAAAGCAATCACGCTCCTCCTCACTCTCGCACAGGGGGCAGCCCACCTCGGCCTCGGCCGGGGTCAGCGTGCGGCGCACGCCGTCATATTCGACACACAGGCAGGTGTATACCCGCCCGGCCGCGCGGCAGGGCCGCTCGGCAAGGATGGCAAAGCCCTCGCTCGCTAAATAGCGGCGCAGCGTAGCTGCGCGCGTCATCGGTTGTAGAATCAGGCGTATTCCCGCCTCGCGCACGAAGGGGGAGGCTGACAAAATATCCACGATCAGCTCGCCACCCATACCGCAAATGGCAATATCGGTCAGGCCGTGATGCTCTAACCCTTGCAGGCCGTTGGTCAGCACGGTCTCTACCTGCCCTTCCATACCGGAGGCGGCAATGTGCGCCCGGGCACGCGAAAGCGGCCCCTCTCCGATATCGGCAGCGATGGCGTGCGTGATCCTGCCCTGCTGCAACAGGTGCAGGGGCAGGTACGCATGGTCTGTCCCAATATCGGCAAATACCGCGCCGGGGCGAACAAAGGATGCCGCCGCCAGCAATCTGCCGTCTGAGAGTGCCTTCATCTTATTTCTCGAGGAAATTGTTGATGGTCTTTACCAGCTCATCAGCATCAGTGCCGTGAACGGCGCAGGCCTGCTCAATGCTCTCACCGCGGGAGGCGGGGCAGCCAAGGCAATGCATGCCAATGGCAAAGAAGAACTGGGCAGTTTCCGGATTGGCATCCAGAACGTCACCGATAATAGACTGTTTCGTTACTTTCATGTTTGAAATCCTTCCTTTCTTAGGTTATTATCATTATAAATAATCGCGGCTTTTCTGTCAAGTCCTTTTTTCTGAAAAAGCTCCTTTTTCAGTATACCCCGTAGCAAGAGGGGCACAAAAGGCATATTCTGCCGGTATCACGGTATTTTCGGGCAGCGTACTTGATTTTTTTCTGAAGATGTGTTATACTGTAAAAAAGAACGGTTTTATTTGTATAAACAGGAGGATCCCATCCCTTGATCATCGCACTTGAAGAAGCGAAGCGGCAGCTGGTAGACCTGCGTGCCGACCTGGTAGAATTGAAGTCCGCGCTCCGCATTGATGCCTTAAAGGAAAAGGCGGCCGAGCTGGAGGCGGCATCCCTTGAGCCTAATTTCTGGAATGACACGGCAAAGAGCACCCGCGTGATGCAGGAAATTAAGCAGATGAAGGACACCATTGAAGAATACGAAACGCTCTGCACCCGGTTAGAGGATGCTGTCGTACTGGCCGAAATGGCGATCGAAGAGAACGATGAGGGCTCGGTAGAAGAAGTACAGGCAGAGCTTGATTTTGTATTGAAGGAAGAGGAGCGCATGCGCATTGCCGTGCTGCTCTCCGGCCCTTATGATAAAAACAACGCCATCTTAGCCTTCCACCCGGGTGCCGGCGGCACCGAGGCGCAGGACTGGGCCTCGATGCTTTACCGTATGTATACCCGCTGGGGCGATGCCCACGGCTTTACGGTCAAGCTGGTCGACTGGTTAGACGGTGATGAGGCAGGCCTGAAGAGCGCCACCATTATGATCGAGGGCACCAACGCCTATGGTTATCTGAAGAGCGAAGACGGCGTGCACCGCCTGGTGCGTGTTTCCCCGTTTGATGCCTCCGGCCGTAGACAGACCTCCTTTGCCTCTGTTGAGGTGCTGCCGGAGTTTGACGATGCAGACGAAAGCTCGATCGAGATCCGGCCTGAGGATATTGAGGTCACGGCGCACCGCTCCAGCGGTGCGGGCGGCCAGCATATCAATAAAACTGACTCTGCCATTCGTATCGTACACCTGCCCACCGGCATCGTGGTTGGCTGCCAGACCGAGCGTAGCCAGCTACAGAACAAGGAAACGGCTATGAAGATGCTCCGCTCGAAGCTGTTGGCCATCAAGCAGCAGGAAAAGCTGGATCGGGTAGAGGATATTCAGGGTGTGAAGAACAACATCGAATGGGGCTCTCAGATCCGCAGCTACGTATTCATGCCTTATACCCTGGTAAAGGATAACCGCACCGGCTTTGAAAACGGCAACGTTTCCGCCGTGATGGATGGTGATCTTGACGGATTTATCAACGCCTATCTGAAGATGAACGCCGGCAAGGAGCAAGCAAAGTAATCAACCACATCATATATAAAGGAGAGAACAACCATGAAAAAACGCTTTTCCCTGAAAGAGACCCGTTTGTTTATCGCACTGGCGCTGCTGGTACAGTCTATTTCATTTTTCATTATGTTTATCATCCTCTGCGCCAAGAAAAAGAGCATTGCCGCTGCTTTTCTGGCTGTTTCGGCCATGGGTGGCAGCACGGCCGGCTATCTGCTCTGGCAGCTAAAGGAGGAGACCGATGCCGAGTTTGATGCCGCTAAGGAAGCCCTGGAAAACGACGAGTATTTGGAGTTTGACGAGGCACGCATCGCTGCCGACCTGGCACACGGCTCTGTAGACGAGGACGGGGAGGCAGAGGACGATTTCATCCCCTGCGAGGAAAACGTCTCTGAGGACGAATTTAAGTAAGATGTGAAAAGCGCCGTACATTGTACGGCGCTTTTGTATTTATTCTTGGTACAGCTCGTCAATGCTGACGCCAAGCACCTGCGCAATGGCAAACAGCTCAATATCGGTCACCGTGCGGGAATAGTCCTCTATCCGCGAGACAGAGCCGCGGCAAACGTACACCCCCTGCAGCTCCAGCCTGTTTGATAGCGCCTGCTGGCTCATTTTCATTTTCATACGCAGCTTTTTCAGATTGCCACCTATCAGATTTTTTCTCTCTCCATCGATCAAACGAGCCATGCTTATCTGCTCCTTCCATTTTTGTCTTGACAAAGGACACATCTTATGATATACTATGTTCACTTTTTAGTTGTCCTGTAACAAGACAAAAAATAGATTTTGTTATTAATACGTGAGGAGAAGATCATGGAAAAAATAGGAGTCACCAGAGAAATAGACAGTTTGGGCAGGCTGTGCATCCCCAAAGAAATGCGTACCCTTTTTGGGCTTCACAAGGAAGTAGAGTTGGTCGTTACAAAAGATGGCATACTTATGAGGAACCCCAAATATATATTAGTAGAAAAAGAAAAGGAATTGATATGAATCTTTGACGAAGCAACAAGTGTTTAGAATAAACAGTTATCAGCCGATGAAAAGCAAGTGGGAGGCAAAACGCCTCTCCTACAAGCAACCTTTTCTATAAAAACCACAGGGCAGAGATCTCTATTCTCTGCCCTGCTTCTTTTTTCATCTCGCGCAGCGAATATCACTCGGCGCAAGCCGAATACCACTGCGAAGCAATCGAACTCGCCACAGGCGAATAACGTAGCGCCGGGGCGCAACGCTACACCGTTCTTTTTTTATTCCCTGCCAGGCTTTGACAAAATGCGCCGCGCGGGCGTGCTACAATGAACAAACAAACGAAAAAAGAAAAGGATGTAACCATGACGACCGCCAAGGAAACGATGCGCGTCTCTTTTGAAAACGGGTGCCTGACCATATGCCCCGCGGGAGAGATCGACCACCACAGCGCCCGCGCCATGCGCGAGGAGATCGACAGGCAGATCTGCCACTACAAGCCGGGGCAATTTACCCTTTCCCTATCCCATATTCGCTTTATGGATAGCTCAGGCCTTGGCCTGATCTTGGGTAGGCTGGCGGTTTGCCGCCGGTTTTCCTGCCCTATGCACCTGCGCGATGCAGATGCCCGCATGCTAAGGATATTTCGCATGGCAGGCCTTGGTCGCATGCAGGATCTGAAAATTGACGGAATGGATACGGAGGAAACGAAATGAACAACACACCCATCAACGAGCTGAAGCTGAAGCTGCCCTCTCTTTCGGTCAATGAAGGCGCCTGCCGCGCGATCGTAGCCGCCTTTTGCGCCCAGTTAGACCCCAACATTGAAGAGCTGGCCGATATCAAGTGCGCCGTTTCCGAGGCGGTGACCAACTGCATCGTGCACGCCTACGGCGGGCGCGGCGGCACCATCTACATAACCGTGGGGCTATACGAGGGCAGAATAATCCGCATTGAGGTACGCGACCGCGGCTGCGGCATTGCCAACGTGAAGGAGGCCATGCAGCCGCTCTTTACCACCGACCACACCGGTGAGCGTAGCGGCATGGGCTTTTCGGTCATGGAGAGCTTTATGACCCGCCTGCGCGTGCACTCTACCCTTTCGCGCGGAACGCGCGTTACCATGTGGAAGCAGCTTGCATAGCCCCAGCAAGTGAGGAAGCATGAACGAAGAAGTCACCCCCAAAAAAGAGATCAACGAAAAATTTAGAGATAACCCTGCCCTGATCGCGGCAGCACAGGCTGGCGACCGCCGCGCCGCTGACAGGCTGGTGCGGCAGAACGGCGGCCTGGTCAATCATATTGCCGTGCGCTTTCTTGGCCGCGGCTACGAGTTAGAGGATCTGATCGGCATTGGCAATCTTGGCCTCTTAAAGGCCATTCGCACCTTTGACCCGGCGCGGGAATGTGCCTTTTCGACCTACGCGGTGCCTCTGATCTTTGGCGAGATACGCCGCTTTTTGCGCGACGATGGGCCGATTAAGGTCTCGCGCACGCAAAAGCGCCTGGGCGCCCAGCTGGCCGCCGAGCGCGAGCGGTGCATTGCCGCCGGCATGGGTGAGGTGCGCCTTTCCGAGCTGGCGGCGCGCTGCGGCACCACGCCTGAGGAGGCTGCCGCCGCGCTGGACGCCATTGCCCCGGTGGCCTCGCTTTCCGACGTGATCTATAACGATGAGGATAGCCCCACCATTGAAAGCACACTGTCCGACGAGGACGAGACATCCCGCCAGCTTGACAAGCTGGCCATTCGTGCCGCCATTGATAAGCTGCCCGACCTGCGCCGCAAGATCATCCTTTTGCGATACTTTCGCGATTATTCGCAAAGCGAAACGGCCGCCGCGCTCGGCTTAACGCAGGTCAAGGTCTCGCGTGAGGAAAAAAAGATCCTCGCCTTTCTGCGCGGAGAGCTTTCTGAGGGATAGCTTTGTTAATAAAATGTGAATAATTGCCCAAATGCCTTGATTTTTCCACCAAGGGTGCTACAATATAAGCAGATTTAGCACTCAAAGTTCGCGAGTGCTAAAACACAGTAAAATTTTGCCAAGAGGCATGGAGGATATGAATATGACCATTAAACCGTTAGGTGACCGCGTTGTTGTTTGCGCGGCAGAAGTCGAAGAGACCACCAAGACCGGCATTATCCTGCCCGGTAGCGCCAAGGAAAAGCCCCAGGTTGCTGAGGTTGTTGCCGTTGGCCCCGGCGGTATGGTAGACGGTAAGGAAGTAACCATGTCGGTAAAGGTTGGCGATCGCGTGATCGTTAGCAAGTATGCCGGCACCGAGATCAAGTGTGACGGGCGTGAATACAACATCGTGCGCAACGATGACATTCTCGCTATCGTAGAATAAGGAGGAAAAACCCATGGCAAAGAACATTCTGTATGGCATTGAAGCAAGAAACGCCCTGCTCCGCGGTGTGGATCAGCTGGCAGATACCGTTAAGATCACCCTGGGCCCGAAGGGCAGAAACGTGGTGCTTGACAAGAAATTTGGCACCCCGCTGATCACCAACGATGGCGTGACCATCGCCAAGGAGATCGAGCTGGAAGATGCTGCCGAGAACATGGGCGCCCAGCTGGTACGCGAGGTTGCCTCTAAGACCAACGATGCCGCCGGTGACGGTACCACCACCGCTACCCTGCTGGCGCAGGCCCTCATTCACGAGGGTATGAAGAACGTAGCCGCCGGCTGCAACCCGATGGTGTTGCGCAAGGGCATTCAGAAGGCTGTTGACGTGGCTACCACCGCGCTGCTGGCCAATTCCAAGAAGGTAAACGGCACGGCCGATATCGCCCGTGTTGGTACCATCTCTGCCGGTGACGAGTTCATCGGCCAGCTGATTGCTGACGCCATGGAAAAGGTTTCTGCTGACGGTGTGATCACCGTTGAGGAATCCAAGTCTGCCGAGACCTACTGTGAGGTGGTTGAGGGTATGCAGTTTGACCGCGGCTACCTTTCCCCCTACATGGTAACCGATACCGATAAGATGGAGGCCGTTTTGGACGACGCGCTCCTTCTCATCACCGATAAGAAGATCTCGAATATTCAGGACATTCTGCCCCTGCTTGAGCAGATCATGCAGGCCGGCAAGAAGCTGGTGATCATCGCCGAGGACGTAGAGGGCGAGGCGCTGACCACGCTGGTGCTGAACAAGCTGCGCGGTACCTTTACCTGCGTTGCCGTCAAGGCCCCCGGCTTTGGCGACCGCCGCAAGGAGATGCTGCGTGATATCGCTACCCTGACGGGCGGCGAGGTGATCACCGACGAGCTCGGCCTTGACCTGAAGGAGACCGGCATTGCCCAGCTGGGTCGCGCAAGACAGGTCAAGATCACGAAGGAGAATACCATCATCGTTGACGGTGCCGGCGAGGCTGACGATATCCGCGCACGCGTTGCGCAGATCCGCGCAGCGCTGGAGACCACCACCTCTGATTTCGACCGCGAAAAGCTGCAGGAGCGCCTGGCTAAGCTGGCCGGCGGTGTAGCCGTGATCAAGGTTGGTGCCGCTACCGAGACCGAGATGAAGGAAAAGAAGCTGCGCATCGAGGACGCGCTGAACGCCACCAAGGCCGCCGTAGAAGAGGGCATCGTTGCCGGCGGCGGTACCGCGTTTGTCAACGTTATTGGTG
>JAZQVK010000065.1:0-19954 GCA_045631765.1 Eubacteriales bacterium | reverse complement strand
CAGCAGATCATCGAGCAGTACAAGACCCACGAGGGCGATACCGGTTCTCCCGAGGTACAGGTAGCCGTTCTTACCTATCGTATCAACACCCTTACCGAGCACCTCAAGGCTAACAAGAAGGACCATCACAGCCACCGCGGTCTTCTCCGCATGGTAGGTCACAGAAGAAGCCTTCTGAAGTACCTGCAGGAAAAGGATGTTATGCGTTACCGCGCTATCATCGAGAAGCTGGGTCTGAGAAAGTAAGAAATAACCAAGCGGGGACGATAGCGATCGTTCCCGCTTTGGTGCTTTTTTGAAAACCACCGGTAGTGAGGAACTAGCAATTCACAACGCGCGCAAGCTGCGGCTTCCGCCCGTTGTCAAATGCTGGTCCTCCAAGCCGGAAAAAAGAAAAATAAAATGGAGGAAACAAGAATGTTTGAAAGCTACAAGGTTTATCACTACACCTACGCCGGCCGTGAGCTGGTCGTAGAGACCGGTAAGGTAGCCGGTCTGGCAAACGGCTCTTGCCTGGTTCGCTATGGCGATACCGCTATCCTTTGCTGTGCCACTGCATCCCCGAAGCCGCGCGAGGGCATTGATTTTCTGCCCCTGTCGGTAGACTATGATGAGAAGATGTACGCCGTTGGTAAGATCCCCGGCGGCTTCACCAAAAGAGAGGGTAAGCCCACCGAGAAGGCCGTTCTGACCTCTCGCGTGATCGACCGCCCTGTTCGCCCCCTGTTCCCGAAGGATCTGCGCAATGACGTTGCCCTGACCCTGACGGTTATGTCGGTAGACCAGGATTGCTCGCCCGAGATCACCGCTATGATCGGTGCGTCTATTGCTCTGTCCATTTCCGATATTCCGTGGAACGGCCCGATCGCCGGCGCCTTCATCGGTATGGTAGATGGCCAGTACGTGGTTAACCCCACCCTTGCCGAGCGTGAGAAGAGCGTGCTGGAGCTGACCGTTGCCGCCAGCGAAAAGAAGGTCGTTATGATCGAGGCTGGCGCGAAGGAGGTATCCGATGAGGATATGTTCAACGCCATCATGCTGGCACATGAGGAGTGTAAGAAGGTCGTTGCCTTCATCAACACCATCGTTGCCGAGATCGGTAAGGACAAGTTTAGTTACCCCTCCGGCGAGCTGGATCACGATATGTTCGACGAGATCTTTGCTTACTGCGAGAACGCTGTGATGGAAGCACTGGATACTGACGATAAGAACGTTCGCGATGCCAAGATGCAGCCCATTCAGGACGATATCGTAGAGAAGTTTGCCGAGAAGTACCCGGATATTGCCGTTGTACTGCCCGAGCTGATCTACAAGATCCAGAAGAAGATCGTTCGCCGCTGGCTGCTTAGCGATAAGAAGCGTGTTGACGGCCGCCGCATGGACGAGATCCGCCCGCTGGCTGCCGAGGTTGGCGTTCTGCCCCGCACACACGGCACCGGTCTCTTCACCCGTGGCCAGACCCAGGCGCTGACCATTGCTACCCTTGGCCCGATCAGCGATGCACAGCGTCTTGAGGGTCTGGATACCGAGGATTCTAAGCGCTACATGCACCATTACAATATGCCCGGCTACTCGACCGGTGAAGCCAAGGCTCTGCGTAGCCCCGGCCGCCGCGAGATCGGCCACGGCGCCCTGGCTGAGCGTTCGCTCCTGCCCGTTCTGCCGACCGTTGAGGAATTCCCCTATGCCATTCGTCTGGTATCTGAGATCCTTTCCTCCAACGGCTCTACCTCGCAGGCCTCTGTCTGCGGCTCTACGCTGGCACTGATGGATGCCGGTGTTCCGATCTCGGCTCCCGTTGCCGGTATCTCCTGCGGTCTGATCACCGCAGAGGACGGCTCCTTTGATACCATGATCGACATTCAGGGTCTTGAGGACTTCTATGGCGATATGGACTTCAAGGTAGCCGGCACGCACAAGGGTATCACCGCTATTCAGATGGATCTGAAGATCGACGGTCTGACCCCTGAGATCATTAAGAACGCGCTTGAGACCACCCATAAGGGTCGTGACTATATCATCGACGAGATCATTCTCAAGGCGATCCCTGCTCCTCGCGCAGACGTTTCGCCCTACGCCCCCAAGATGATCACCATGAAGATCGCGGTCGATAAGATCCGCGAGGTGATCGGTACGGGCGGTAAGGTGATTCAGAAGATCACCGCTGATACCGGCGCCAAGATCGATATTGAGGACGATGGCTCGATCTTCATCTCGGCTGTCAACCGTGACAGCGCCGATGCCGCAAAGAAGATCATTGACGGTATCGTGTTCGAGCCGGAGGTAGGCGCTACCTATGAGGCAACTGTAACCCGCATCATCCCGATCGGCGCATTCGTTGAGTACGCCCCGGGTAAGGAGGGTCTGGTGCACATCTCCAAGCTGCAGCAGCAGCGCACCGAGAAGGTAGAGGACGTGGTAGCCGTTGGCGACCGTGTTCGCGTTAAGTTCCTCGGCATTGACGAGAAGGGCCGTTCTAATCTTTCTATGAAGGATGCTGCCCCGGTAGAAGAATAAGCATTTCGTCGGATAGCGTCTTTGACGGCGCTATCCGATCTTTATAACAGGGAAGGGAGCGGGCTATGCAGATAGGCCAGCACGTCCTGCCGCACGGCCTGTGTCTTGGCCCGATGGCAGGCTTTACCGATCACGCGATGCGCACGGGCTGCCATGAAATGGGGGCGGAATATACCGTTACCGAAATGGTGTCGGCCAAGGCCGTCTGCTACGGGGATAAAAAGACGCCGCTGCTGGCGCGTGTCTATCCCGAGGACGGTGTGTGTGCCGTGCAGCTTTTCGGGTCTGAGGAATATTTTTTGGCTGAGGCGGCTCGTCGCTTAGCAGATGGCTGCGCCGGCGGTGTGATGCCGGCCGCCTTTGATATCAATATGGGCTGCCCGGTGCCCAAGGTTGCCGGTAATGGAGAGGGTAGCGCCCTGATGAAGGATCCCGCCCTGGTCGAGCGGCTGGTCGGCGCCGTGGCAAAGGCCACCCCGCTGCCGGTTACGGTCAAGATCCGCTCCGGGTGGGATGCAGCGCATATCAACGCGCCGGAGGTGGCTCGCGCCGCCGAGGCGGGCGGCGCCGCGGCCATATTCGTTCACGCACGCACGCGCACCGCTATGTATAGCGGCCGGGCAGACTATGCCGTAATCGCCGCTGTTAAGGAGGCAGTTTCCGTGCCCGTGGTTGGAAACGGTGACGTGGTGGATGGTGAAAGCGCCTTGCGCCTTTTGCGTGAGACGGGGTGTGACGGTATCATGGTTGGCCGTGCTGCTGTGGGAAATCCCTTTGTTTTTGAAGAAATTTTGGCCGCGCTGGAGGGTAGACCTTATACGCGCCCGGTCGGCGAGGCCTATTACCAGGCCGCCCTTGCACAGCTGCATATGCGCGCAGCTGAAAAGGGAGAGGCGGCCGCCGTGCGCGAATCGCGCAAGCAGATGGCCATGTTTGTGCACGGCTTTCCGGCGGCGGCAGCCTGCCGCGCCCGGATCCACGAGGCGGCTACGGTTGCCGATATGGTCGACTGCCTTTCGGTTCTTTGCGAGCAATAAAATCACTTTCAGGAGGTTATATCTATGCGTGTTCTTCGTGTGTTGATCTCATCCTTTTTGGCCGGTATCATGATCGCCATTGGCGGCAGCGTTTATCTGTCTGTTGAAAACAAGGTAGCCGGTGCGCTGCTGTTTTCGGTTGGCCTGTTTTCCATTCTGATGTTCCGCCTGCACCTCTATACGGGCAAGATCTGCTACGTTGTCTCCGGCGAGGGGAAATGGCAAAACCGCGTGCTGGAGGTGATTACCACCTTGGTAGGCAATACGCTTGGCGCCGGCATGACGGGCCTCTTGCTTTCTGAGAAGCTGATGGCTACCGCCGCTCTGCCGCTTGCTGAGAAAAAGCTGGCTATTCCGCTTATTTTGGTGTTTGTATACGCCATCTTTTGCGGTATTTTGATCTACGTGGCCGTTGAGGCCTTCCGCACGGTGAAGGAGGGCGCCTTGAAGGCTGCCATCGTGTTCCTTTGCGTTTCCGTTTTTATCCTTTCCGGCTTTGAGCATTCGATTGCCGATATCTTCTATTTCTTTGCTGCCCGTTCGCTGGATCTGCCCTCTATTTTGTTCTTGCTGGTGGTGGTTCTCGGCAATACGGTCGGCGGCATTCTGTTTTGTGAACTGCATCGGCTTTACAGCCGCTTGGCAGAGCGCGCGCAGTAAGTCTGTTTTTACGGAAAAATTCACGAAATATTTGCATTCTGCGCAAGAAAAACATCCATGCCCCTTGACAGATACCGCAAAAAAAGGTATAATGTTTTTTGGCCTGGTCTTAAAACAATATAGGTAGGAGGATCTTCATGCCTAAGCTGGCAGATATGCACAATCATGCCCTGTTCGGTGTTGATGATGGCGCCCAAACGCTTGCCGATACCATGGATATGATAGCCGTCTCGTACGCCGAGGGGGTTCGTGTGCTGTGCCTAACGCCGCATGCCGATCCGGTACGCTTCCGCTGTGAGGAAGAAACGGTAGAGGCACATTATCGTGAGATACAGGCGCTTTGCCATGAGAAATTCCCCGATCTTTCTCTTTACCGCGGTAATGAGCTGTATGGCTACCAAGGCTGCTTAGAGCTCCTGGTAGCGGGGCAGTATTGCCCACTTGGTAACGGAAGGTCGGTGCTGGTTGAATTTGCATTAGACGTTACGTATTTGGAAATGTACAATTTTTTCCTTTCCTGCCGTGGTGTGGGGTATTATCCCGTTTTGGCACATGCTGAGCGGTATGAGTGCCTGGCAAACAATATTGACCGTGTGTGTGAGCTTGCTCATATGCAGATCATGATTCAGGTTAATGCGTCCTCTGTGCTTAGGCGGCTTGTGGCTACGCCCTGGATGCGCGCCGCGCGCCGAATGATGGAGGCGGGGGTAGTAGATATTATTGCCTCTGATGCGCATGGTGTAAAAAGTCGGTCACCGCAGCTGCTGCAGGCCTACTGCATGGTAGCCAAGCAATACGGTGCCGCAAGAGCCAATAGGCTTTTTTATGAAACGCCGCAGCGCTTGCTGGCCGGTGAAAAAGAAAGGAACGCTTATGAACAATCAGTATGAAAACGTAGCGGAGGTAGAAGAAGAGCGCGTGATTGATTTGCGCGAGATCTTTTCCGTTCTGCTTTCCAAGGCACTTTGGATCCTGCTTTGCGTAGTTGTATGCGTGGCCGGCGCGGCCATTTATACCAAGGCAATCTTGAAGCCGCAGTATCAATCCACCGCAGTACTCTATGTAAACGATGGTACCATGTCCAGCACCGGTAGCGTGGCTGTAGCAACCTACCTGGCTGAGGACTATGCGAAAACCATTCGTCTGGAGAAGGTATTAAAGACCTCGATGGCCGAGCTTGGCATTACCAATATGTCACCTGCCGCCTTGGCTTCTAAGATCAGCGTATCGCTGGAGGAGGAAAGCCGTATTGTTTTGATTTCCTTGACTGATGAATCGGCTGCCCGCGCACAAACACTGTGCAATAAGATATGCGAGGTTTCCAAGGCGTTTTTTGAACAGATGACGGAGGTAGAGCGCGTTTCGATTTATGAGTCGGCAACGCTTCCCACCGGTCCTTCCGGCCCCAGCCTGATGAAGAACATTGTTCTTGGTGCCATGATCGGTCTGGTTCTGCCTTGCGCTGTGATCCTGCTGATCTACATGATTGACGACCGCATCAAAACAGCCGAGGATGTGCAACGCACGCTGAAGCTCAGTACGCTGGGCAACATCCCGTTTCATAAAGAGTAAGGGAGGGCTGCAACATGATGGAAGAAACGATTATTACCAGAGCACCCCATAAAAAAGACCTTGTTAGAATTGAATTGCAGGATATTTCTGCAGGTAGCTACAGCAGAAGCGAGGCCTACAAAACGCTACGTACGAACCTGATGTTCTGCGGTAACGATAAAAAGGTGATTGGATTTACCAGCTGTGCCCCCGAGGAAGGAAAAACGACCACGGTTGTTCAGCTTGCCCGCACGCTGACCGAAATCGGCAAGCGCGTTTTGCTCATTGATGCCGATATGCGTCGCTCGGTGATGGCTGCTCGTTACGGTGGCACCGGTGTCCAGCACGGCCTTAGTCAGTTCCTTTCCGGTCAGGTGGAAAAAGAGGATGCGATTTATGAAACGCAGTACCCCGGCTTCTATATCATCTTTGCCGGCTACTACCCGCCCAACCCGGTTGAGCTGCTGGATAGCGAGCGCTTTCGCACATTTATTGCCGCTGCACGGGAAGAGTATGATTACATACTGATTGATACCCCCCCGGTTGTTGGTATTGTAGATGCGGTAGTAACAGCGAAATGCTGCGATGGTATGATCATCGTGCTTGCTAAGGGTATGGATAGTGCCCGTCAGGTAAAGAATTGTAAGCAGCAGTTGGAAAAAACGGGAACAGCCGTGCTTGGTGCAGTGCTCAATTCTACCAATCGGCGAGATGCTTATGGGCGAAAGAACAAGTATTATTATCATCACCATTATTACACCGCTGAATAAGTGTCCATCTACGGGCTCAGCCCCGTTTTGCGGCGGTCATATGAAGCTAAGAAACACGGGGCTGTATCGCTTGATACAGCCCTCTTTCTGTCATTGAGGTGTTATGCAATCTACGTGTCAACATGCCCCGGCCTATGCCGCGCTGCTTGAAACCATGGCCTGTAACCGCGAATATGTTCGCTTGCTGGCCGCCTACCTGAATGAATGCCCCTGTCTGGTAACGCCGGCCTTGATCGGGGAGCTGACCGCCTCTTGCGCGGTGAGCGAGCGCGAGGCCTTTTGCGCCATTCTTTCGGCCGCCTTTGGTTGGGAGGAGGAAACGCGCGAGCGCGATCGGCGCCTGTATCAGCAGTATCTCTTGCCGTCGGTACGACAGCTGGATGCCGCCATTTATCAAGCCGACCCGTATTACGCCAACGTCCGTATCCCGGATAAGCGATGCGGGCGGTGGCACTTAAAAATGGCAAGCTACGCCCCGTATGAGGGCTTTGTTGCAGGCCCGCTATCGGTAGATGGGCAGCTGCGTGAGGTGCCACCTACCGGCTATTTTGCAGAGGGCTTTTCATACCCCATGGTATTAGAGGATGGCGTAGAGTGGATGGCCATCAAGCCAAACGAGATCGAGACGATGCGCCGCCCGATCGAGATGGCGCACGGCCGTGTGCTGGCCTATGGTCTGGGTCTTGGCTATTTCGCCTATATGGCCGCGTGCAAGCCGGCGGTAGAGCAGGTTACGGTGGTCGAGCGAGACCCAGAGGTGATCTCGCTGTTCAAGACCGAGATCTTGCCGCAGTTTGCCGAAAAGGAAAAAATACAGGTCGTGCAGGCAGATGCCTTTGCTTTTGCCGGTAGCCGGCAGGCAGACGGCTTTGATTACGTGTTTTGTGACCTGTGGCACGACGCCTCAGACGGTCTGCCGCTTTATATTCAAATGCGAAAAATTGAAGAGGCGCGTGGGGATGGCCCGTACGTTTATTGGGTAGAGGACATGCTGCTTTCCCACCTTCGCACCATGGTTTTTGATGGATTGACAGGCAAGGATTCCCCACGTGTAGAGAGCCCTGCCGCCATGTACGATATGCTGCGCGATCCCTATCTGCGCCGCCTGGCGCCCGATCTGCGCAGAGAAGAAGGGAGAAAATGATGATCACATACGAGGAGCTGCGAAACGATGCGGATATCCGCACCTATATTACACGGGCAGATGAATCGCTTTGTGCCTTGGGGTATACTGAGCACAGCTTTGCCCACGTAACGCGTGTGGCAGAAACGGCTGCCCATCTCTTAGGGGTGCTTGGCTATGATGCCCACACGGTCGAGCTGGCGAAAATTGCCGGCTACCTGCACGATATCGGCAACCTGGTCAACCGGGTAGACCATTCGCAAAGCGGTGCAATCATCGCCTTTCGTATATTAGAGCATAAGGGGATGTCGGCTGCGGATATTGCCACCATCGTAACCGCCATCGGTAACCATGACGAGGGCACCGGCGTGGCGGTCAACCCCGTGGCGGCGGCATTGATCCTGGCTGATAAGAGTGACGTGCGCCGCACCCGCGTGCGCAATGCCGATTTCTCTACCTTTGATATTCATGATCGGGTCAATTATTCGGTCACCTCGTCTACGCTTACGGTCGATGAAGCGCACACCACTGTGCAGCTCTCGCTTGAGAACGATACGGCTATCAGCCCCGTGATGGATTATTTTGAGATCTTTCTTGGCCGCATGACCCTGTGCCGCAAGGCCGCTGAGCGGCTTGGCCTGGCCTTCCGCCTGGTTATCAACGGTCAACGCCTGTTCTGAGAATGAGGTAACGTATGAAGCTTACGTTTTTTGGTGCTGCCCATGAGGTAACCGGCAGCTGCACGCTGTTAGAGGTCGGCAATAGCCGCATCTTGATTGATTGCGGCATGGAGCAGGGAAAGGACATGTTTGAAAACCAGCAGCTGCCCATCAGCCCGGCGGAGATCGATGCCGTGTTACTGACCCACGCCCACATCGACCACGCCGGCAACCTGCCGCTGCTGACTAAGGGCGGCTTTCGCGGCAGCGTGTACACCACCGAGGCGACTGTCTCGCTTTCTGAAATTATGCTGCGGGACACGGCTCATATTCAGGAATTTGAGGCCGAATGGCGCGATCGCAAGGCAAAGCGCGCCGGCGGTCAGACCTATCAGCCGGTGTATACCATGGCAGATGCTGTGGCGCTGCTTGGCCGTATGCGTCCCTGCCGCTATGGTGAGCGCATCCGCATTTTGGAAAACGTGGAGATCCGCTTCTCTGATGCGGGGCATTTGCTTGGCTCTGCCTGTATCGAGGTCTTTTTGCGCGAGGGGGGAGAGGAGCGAACGATCGTCTTTAGCGGCGATCTTGGATCGCACGATCGCCCCATTCTAAAAAATCCGCAAACGATCGCCCACGCCGATTACGTGATGATCGAATCTACCTACGGCGATCGGCTGCACACCAATCGCCCGGCCGAGGGCAATCACGTAGCTGCCCTGACCGAGATCCTGAACCGCACCTTCCGCCGTGGCGGCAACGTGGTGATCCCTTCCTTTGCCGTTGGCCGCACGCAGGAGATCCTATACGATCTGCGTGCGATCAAGGAAAAGGGGCTGGTAACGGCCTACCCTGGTTTTAAGGTCTATATGGATAGCCCGCTGGCAGGCGAGGCCACCTGCGTATTTATGCAATGCGGAGCCGAGAGCATGGATGGCGAGGCGGCTGCGATCCTTTCCCGTGGTGTTAACCCCTTCTGGTTTGAGGGGCTTGTCTGTGCCGAAAGCAGCGCAGAATCCAAGGCGATTAACCGTGACCCTGCGCCCAAGGTCATTATCTCTGCCAGCGGTATGTGTGAGGCAGGGCGTATCCGCCACCACCTCAAGCACAATTTGTGGCGCAAGGAAAGCACTATTCTGTTTGTTGGCTACCAGACCCCCGGCACGCTGGGGCGTGCGATCTGGGATGGCGCCCGCTCGGTTCGCCTGTTTGGTGAGGACGTTGTTGTGGCGGCTGAGATCGCAACCCTTTCCGGCATCAGCGGCCATGCTGATCAAAGCGGGCTGCTGCGTTGGCTTGCCGGCTTTGCAGAAAAGCCGCAGGCGGTGTTTGTCAACCACGGGGATGACGATGCCGTGGATGCCTTTGTAGCGCTATTGCGTGAGCGCGGCTATCAGGCATACGCCCCCTTTAGCGGCACCACGTTTGATCTGATCACCGGTCAGCCTGTTCTTGTAACCGAGGGCGTTCCGGTCAATAAAAAGGCAGCGGCGCGTGCCGCGCAGCTGCATGATGCCCTGATACAGGCAGCCGAGGAGCTGCTGGTGCTTTCTGAGAACAGCCGCGGTCGCCCCAATAGGGAGCTCTCGGCCATGGCAGAGCGCATTCGTGCGCTGATCAAGCAATATCAATAATGCCGCAAGGCGGCAGGAGGCTTTTATGAAGGATACCAAAAAGGTGCTTTCCGTGCAGGATGTTTCCTGCCTCGGTCAGTGCTCCAATACCGTTGCTTTGCCCATTCTGGCTGCGGCCGGCTTAGAAACCGTTATGCTGCCAACCGCGCTGCTTTCTACGCATACCGGCGGGTTTCAGGGGTATAGCTTTCTTGACCTGACAGAGGAGATGGAAAAGATCCTGCTGCACCTTTCGACGCTTCCGTGGCGGTTTGATTATTTGTATACCGGCTATTTTGGCTCGTCAGAGCAGATCAGCATATTGCAGCGCTATCTGCCCGGTGTTCTTGCACCGCGCGCCATGCGCATCATTGACCCCGTGATGGGTGATGAGGGGCGGCTATATTCGATATACGACCATACCTACGTGCGGCACATGCGCCGCCTCTGCGAGGGGGCAGACGTGATCACCCCCAACCTGACCGAGGCCTGCCTCTTGGCCGACCTGCCCTACGTAGGCCCCCGTTATGATGCCGCGCTATACGAAATGCTGCTTGCGCGCCTGCATGCGCTGGGTGCCCGCCGCGTGCTGTTGACCGGCGTGCTGTTTGACGAGCAAACCATCGGCGTGTTAGGGCATGAGGAGGGCCTTGCGCCGTTTCGTGCCACCTCACCGTACGTAGACAGGCATTTTCACGGCACCGGCGACGTGTTCACGGGTAGCCTGGTGGGCTTTCTTGGCCGCGGCCTCTCCTTTGAAGAGGCAGGCGCCCGCGCCGTGCGCTTCGTTTCGGATTGCATTGCCGATACGGTGCCGATCATGGATACGCATTGGTATGGCCTGCGCTTTGAAGGGCGCCTTGGCGCACTGACAGGGCAATAAGCAAAAGAGCCTCGTACGAGGCTCTTTTCTTATGAAAGGGGCAGCCATACGCATTCGTTTTCCTTGGCTACGTACAGGCGTGCATCAAGAAAATCAGCAAGCGCGGGGGAAATACGCGCCCCGAATGGCAGGATTACGGTGGTCAGGCCGGCAGAAAAGGCGGGGTAGCTTGGCAGGCTTTCCTCCTTGCCGCCATGCAGACCAAAGATCAGCTTGCTGCTCACTTCAACCGCAGAGGCGGCGCTTGCCTTTCTGTCGCTTTCGTGGTAGCCGGCGCCCAGATAGGTCAGCATATCGTTATCAGACCGGATGCTGATTGCCACGGTGGGATGGGCAGAGGCACTTTTTCCGCACGCGTGCGGCTGTACGGTCAGCCTGTCAAACGGCAGCTGCTCATAGGCGTCATATCGCACGCAGGCAATGCTCAGCTCCCGGGCGGCCGCTGTCAGCTGCCGATACAGGGCATCCTCCGTTTCGTTTTGTGGCGTTGGCAGATACAGCGTGCGAAGCATGATCTGCCCATGTAGGCGGGGCAGGCTTTCTACGTGCCGCGCGTGATAGTGGGTCAGTAGATAGCCCTCTAACTCGGTCAGGTGCGCTTGCCTTGCGGTGTATAAGCCGTTTTTCTGTGCCGTGTAGCTGCCGGTGGAGAGGTCACACAATACCCCTCGGTTGCCGTCCTGCAAAAGAAGCATCTCGTTGCTGCCGGCGTATTGGTAATAGACACCAGCCTTGGTGGTTTGGTAGATCTGCAGGCCACCGATCAAAAGAGCCACCAGCAGCAGGCTGCCCGCGCCGAGTAAGGCCGTTCTTTTTCGCCCAACGCGCGGCATGCAAAGACAGGCAAGCACGGCAATGGCCGAAAGTGCTAAGGCAAGCTTGACAACGGTGTAATTGATCGAGATCATGATGCCCGGCAGCGTAGCCACTGCCTGCACGGCAGCTATCGGCAGCTCGGCAACAAAGCCAAATACCGTACCGATAAACGGAATACCGCCAAGCGGCAGCGCCAGCACGGCCAGCAGCAGACAAAGATTAAAGAAGGGAAGCAGCAGCAGATTGCAAAGCGGCGCGATCAGCGAAAATTCTCCAAAATATAGTGCCACCAGCGGTAGGGTGGCAAAGGTAGCCGCCAGCGTAACGCCCAGCGAATCTATCACCAGGTGCAGCAGGCGGCCATACCACGTCTGCGGTCTTGCGGCGTGCAGTCGCCCTCTCTTCCACTCGTTGCGAATCAAGATGCCAAGCGTGGCGGTTACCGAAAGCCAGTAGCCGCAATCGTATACCGCGTGGGGCGAGAGAAGGGCGATCAGTGCAGCCGCAAAGGCAAGCGAGGTGATACCGTCTGCCTCTCGCCGCGCGAAAAAGGAAAGGCAGAAGAGCAGCGTCATCAGCCCGGCACGGGTGATCGAGACGGAAAAGCCCGTCAGCGCCATGTAAAACAAAACAAGCAGGATCTGCGCGGTGATCAAGGCACGGCGTGGCCAGCGCAGGCGGTGAAACAGCAGCGCCAGCGCCGCGATCAGCAGACTCAGATGCAGGCCGCTAAGCGAAAGCACGTGGGAAAGCCCCGTGCGGCGAAAATCGCGTACCAGCGTATCCTCTAAAAGCTCCTGCTCACCCAGCAGCAGGGCGCATAGCAGCGTGCCGCCACGGCCGGGAACGCAGTCTGTCAGCCGCTTGCTCAGGGTGCCTCTCAGCTCCTCGAAAAAGCCGTGCAGCGCGTCGATCGGTCGCGGTGCCGCCTCTTCGATCGTCAGGGAAAATACCTCCTCCGCCTGCGCGGCAATGCCGCGCGCACGCAGATACAGCGACAGGCTGTCCTCTCCTGTAACGGGGGTCAGCGTGGCAGAGAGGGTAATGCGGTCACCTATCTGTGGCCGCTCCTTGGTGTAGGCCCATATCGAAATGCGCTCGCCGGCGGCAGCACCATTGATCGTCTCGCAGGTAGCGGTCAGGCCAACTGTCTGCGGGCTCTCATAGGTCACCTCGTTCACGCGGGCGGTTAGGGTCACCTCTTCGGTACCGTAGGATGCGGCCATGTCAAAATAGCGGTCAAACCGCGCGTAGCCGTAAAGCAGGGTAAACAGCGCAATGGCAGCGCAGATCGGCAGCAAGAGCGAGAGCCGCTTGCGCCGGCATAGCAGCAGAAAAGCAGCAAGAAAAAGCACGGCAGCCACACCAAGACATAGCTTGGCGAGGCTGCTCGTGTAGGCGGCAAGTGTGAGTGTTGTGAGAAAAGCAAAGCAACAGATCGAAAGAGGACGATGGCGCAGAAGATTCATAAGCGTCTCCTTGGCGGTGATGGTTAAACGGTGGCGACCGCCTCCTCGGCCGGTGCTGCCTGTACCATGGCAGAGCCCTGCGGTACGGTAAAGGTCAGCGCGCCGGGCAGGGAGCAGATCTCTACACGGTCGGTCATTTCAATTTCACCGTCGATGCAGATGTTGGTCGGTTTGTCAAAGGCAAAGGTGACGCTTGGCGTCTGGTAATATGAGATATAATCCTTGGCAGCCTCAAACTCCAGGTGCGTGCCTTTTTTGTAGGAGCCGATCAGATTGATGAATTTTGCGCGCGAGAGCTTTTTGATCACGCACAGGTCGATCAGCCCGTCAGAGAGCGAGGCGCGCGGGGTCGCCTTAAAGCCGCCGCCGCAGTAGCAGCCGTTGGCAATGGCCGTCAGCATCAGGCTTTCATTGATCTCGGTGCCGTCAGCCAGGGTGATGTGCATGGGGGTGCCAAAGGGCTTGCAGAAATTGATGGCCACGCCGGTCACGTAGGCCAGACCCGAGGGGATCAGCGGGCTGCGCTTGATCTCGCCGGTCTTTTTTGCCACGTTGCAATCAAAGCCGATGTTGATCATGTTGATCGCGTAGCGGTCGTTGTAGCGGATCAGGTCGATCTTCGTGGGCGTGCCGTCTAACTGCCGCTCAATATCAAAGAAGTTTTCCGGCACGGTAAAATTCTTTTCAAAATCATTGCCGGTGCCGATCGGAATGACGGCAAACTCAGCATTGGCGGAAAGCGGCGCACCGTTGATGGTTTCGCACAGCGTGCCGTCACCACCGCAGGCGTAAAAGCGCTGCTTTTCTTCGGTGGCGGCTACGGCCTTTCGCACGTAGGCGGTCGCATCGCCGGGACGTGTGGTCTTGTGAATACGGTAATTGGCACCGCGTGCCTCGCATACGCGGGTAATGCGCGCCGCCAGGGCGTCTACCAGCGTGCCCTTGCCGGCCGCCGGGTTGATCAAAAAATGATGAATCATACTTATCCTTTCCGAAGAGAGAATGATAAACGGTGTTGTTGCTTATAGCCGAAGAGAGCCGAACCCATAAGGCTCTCTTCGGCTATAGTATACCACAAGGAATGCGTTTTGTCAAATCATACGGTGCAAGAGGTTATTCCTCTTTTTTCTTTTTGCCGTCTGCCTCGCGGATCATGTGATAATACGCAAGAGCAGCCTGCTCGGTCTTGTTATCACCAAAGGTGTAATAATGGCGGTCCTTTAAGTCGTTTGGTAAATATTGCTGCTTTACGTAATGGTGCTCGTACTCGTGCGGATAGCGGTAGCCCTTATATAGTGGTGCGCGCAGGTGCGTGGGGGGCACCACGCCAAGACCGGCTTGCACGTCCTGCATAGCAGCCTCGTAGCCGATGTGGGCGCTGTTAGATTTTGGTGCGGTGGCCAGCAGCACGGCGGCGTGTGAAAGCGGGATGGATGCCTCGGGTAGGCCAAGATCCTTGGCGCTTTCCACACAGGCGCGCGTGACCACGGCGGCCAAGGGGTAGGCAAGACCCACGTCCTCACTTGCAATCACCTGTAGGCGGCGGCAGGCAGAAAGCAGATCACCGCCGGCCAAAATTCTTGCAAGATAAAACAGGGCAGCATCCGGGTCTGAGCCGCGAATGGATTTTTGCAGACCGGAAAGCAGATCGTAGTGCACATCCCCCGTCAGGTCGTAGGCACCGCCGATGGCGGGGGCAAGATCGTTAATGCAGGCGGCGTTCAGCTCATCGTCAGCCACGAAAAAGGCGTTTTCTAAGATGCCCAAGGCGCAGCGCACGTCACCGCCCGCGCGGGCGGCAATGGCGGGCAGCACGGCATCCTCGGCGGGCTTTTCCTGCCCGTTTTCCTTGTTCAGCAGGGCAAGGCCGCGCCGCATGGCAGGCAGACATTCCTCGGCCGTTACCGGGCGAAAGGCAAATACAGAGGAGCGCGAGATCAGGGCAGAGTAGATGGTGGCGTACGGGTTTTCGGTAGTAGAGGCGATCAGCGTAATGCGCCCATCCTCCATGTATTCCAGCAGGGACTGCTGCTGCTTGCGATTAAAGTATTGGATTTCGTCTAAATACAGCAAAATGCCGCCGGCGCCAAACACGTTGTTGGTCGAGGAGGCAATCTCCTTCACGTCAGAGAGCGAGGCGGTGGTGGCATTCAGCTTGTAGAGCGGCATGCCGGAGCGGGAGGCAATGATATTGGCAGCGGTCGTCTTGCCCGTGCCGGGCGGGCCGCTGAAGATCATGTTGGTAAAGCGCCCGGCATCCAGCAGGCGGCGCAGAATGCCGTTTTTGCCGATCAGGTGGCTCTGCCCGACCATATCCTCTAAATCCTTAGGCCGCAGGCGGTCGGCCAGGGGTTGATTTTGCATAGCGTGTTCCTTTCTTAGGAGAGTGTGGATTCTTCAATGGCGAATAGCCGCTCTACCTCGGCACGCAGCGGGGCGTGCGCGGGCAGCGAGAGCGACGGGTCGCGCGCGGCGGTTTGCCGTGCTTCCTCTGCGGCGGCATGCATCAGGGCGGTATCGCTGCAAAGATAGGAAAGATGCAGCGACATGCCGCCGCTCTGGCGAAAGCCGCCGGAGCAGGCCGCGGCAAAAAAGTCACCCGGGCCGCGCTGCTCAAGATCCTTTTCAGCAATGCGATAGCCATCGTAGGTGGTGCGCATGGTCTCCAGCCGGGCACGGGCCGTATCACCCGTTGCATCCGAGACCAGCACGCAATAGGATTTTCGCTCTCCACGGCCAACGCGACCACGCAGCTGGTGCAGCTGGGAAAGACCAAAGCGCTCGGCGTTTTCCACGACCATCAGCGAGGCGCGCGGCACGTTAACGCCGACCTCAATCACGGTGGTGGAAACCAAAATGTGCACCTCTCCTGCCGCAAAGCGGCGCATCACATCCTCTTTTTTAGCGGCCTTCATGCGCCCGTGCAAAAATTCGACAGCAAGATCGGGGAACACCTCACGCTGCAGATGGGCGGCATAGGCGGTGGCCGCCTTTAGCGGTGGCCGCTCCTCGCGCATGTCCAAAAGGTCTAAGCGGTCTAAGGGCAGATCGGTCGGCTCCTCCTCGGCACTTTCCTCTACTGCCGGGCAAACGATATAGACCTGCCCGCCCTCCTCAACCTGCCGGCGCATGAAGCCGTACAGGCGCTCGCGGTAGCTGTTATTGACCACGTAGGTGGCTACCCGTTGGCGGCCGGGGGGCATTTCATCAATGTGCGAAACGTCTAAGTCGCCGTATAGCGTCAGCGCCATCGTGCGTGGGATGGGCGTGGCGCTCATGACCAGCAGGTGCGAGGTGCGCTGCTTTTGCTTTAAGGCGGCTCGCTGGCGTACGCCAAAGCGGTGCTGCTCGTCTGTTACGGTCAGCCCAAGCGCCGAAAAACGCAATTTATTGCTGAGCAGCGCGTGCGTGCCGATAATCAGGTCGGTGCGGTCGGCTCCCTCACTCTCGGCTGCGGCGCGAATGCGCTTCTTTTCTCGCTCGGGGGTAGAGCCGAGCAGCAGCTCTACGCGTATACCCAGGTCACCGAGCAGGGCAGAAAGCTCCTTGTAGTGCTGATTGGCCAGAATTTCGGTAGGCACCATCAAGGCCGCCTGGTGCCCGGTGCGAACTGCCTGGTAGATGGCAATGGCCGCACAAACCGTTTTGCCGCAGCCCACGTCGCCGATCAGAATACGGTTCATGGGTGGCCGGTCGCCGCCGCGCATATCCTGCAGGATCTCGTTGCATACGCGCTGCTGCGCCCCTGTTAAGGCGTAGGGCAGGCGGTTGAGCAGCGGTGAAAGATCAACAGGCGGGCAAGGAGGGGCAAAGGCACCGATGCGCTGCGCGCGGGAAAGCGCCATGCCAAGTGAAAAGCAATACAGCTCGTCAAACACCACGCGCCGCAGCGCGGTGGAAAGCGTGGTGCTATCACGCGGGGCATGAATGCTCATCAGGGCGTATGACAGCGTTGGGAAATTATATTTTTCGCGGATATCAGCGGGCAGATAGTCTTCAAGCGTAGGCAGCACCGCGCGCAGCGCGGCCAGCACAGCCTTTTCAATGATCTTGCCGCTCAACCCCTCGGTAAGAGGGTATTTGGCAACGAAGGAGGGAAGCGGCACACCGGGAACGACCGCCTCGTAGGCGGGGGATGCCAGCTGAAAGCCGCCGCGCGTGGGGCTCAGCTTGCCAAAAAAGCGAAATTGCGCGCCGGCGTGAAACACGTCCTTGACGTAGGCCTGGTTGAAAAAGACCACCTCTACCGTACCGCTTTCGTCAAAGGCACGGAATTTGGTAATGGTCATGCCGCGGCGAATATTGGCCGAGCGCGGCTCGGTAGCTACCGTGAGCATAAAGGCGGCGGGCTCTCCATCCAGCCCGGCTGAGAGGTGGCGAATGGAACCGCGGTTTTCATAAGCACGGGGAAAATGGCGGATCAGATCGCGCAGGGTATGAATGCCTATGCGCGCAAAGGCGGCGGCGCGGCTATCACCTACGCCGGGCAGCGCGCGAACAGGGCTGCTTTCGGTCAGCTTTTCCATGCCGGTTTTCCCCTTTCAGTTTCTTTACTACCATTGTACACCCTTTTTCCCCGTATTGCAAGAACAAATTTTACATCTCGGTCACAGAAAAAAACAAAGAAAGTTGCCGGTAGGTGTTTACAAATCCGGTGTATTCTGTTATAATAAGATGAATATCTGTATGGAAATGAGGTGGGGAAGTGGATAAAACGAATGAGCGCCATGCGTTTGCCGCGGCGCGCAAGCCGGCCTTTTGGCTGATCTGCGGCGGTGTTACGGTTCTGCTTGGTCTGCTTTCTCCCTCCTATGGGCTGCTGTTTTTCTGCTGCCTGGCGCTGGGCACGGCTATGCAGGCGGTGCTGTACGCTGTCGGGCGCTCCTACCTGTGCTTTCTCTTTGCCATGCCTGCCCTGGCGCTTGCCTATCTGATGGGCGGGGTCGCCGCGTTCTTTCCGGTCGCCGGCTGTACGGTGGCGGCCCTGGTGCTTTCTCACCGGGCGAAAAGGGGAGAGGGGCGCGTTAGCCTGATGGCCGGCGTATTTGCCGTATACGCCGTCACCCTGCTTGCCGCACTGCTGATGCAGCTTGCCTCCTTGATGATGGCGAGTGGTGAGAGCGATCTCTTGGCCTATACCGATCGCGCGGCCGGTGAGTTGCTTGCCGGTATGGTGGATTGGTACGCCGCGCAGACCGCTAAAATGGCTGCCTTTTACGAGAAGACCGGCGTTTTGGTGATGATGCCGACCAAAGAGGTGATCCGCGAGGTGCTGCTTGGCTATGCGGCGCTGCTGCCGGCGATCTTCTTGATCGTATGTGCGGCGCTTGCCTTCGGGGCTACCTACCTTTTGCAGCTTCTTGGTCTGCTGATGGGGGATGAGCAGGTCTTTTCTGCCGAGAACCGGGTCTACCGGGTAAGCCCCGTGGTGGCCGGCGCCTATCTGCTGGCGCTGCCGGTTGGCTTTCTGTTTGTCGATATTCGTGACCCGCTTTGCCTTTGCTGCCGTAATCTGGCGGTTCTGTTAGCACCGCTGCTGGCCTATGGCGCTATTTTGCAGGCGCCGCGCCTGATTGCTTTTATGCGGCGCATGTCTGCCGGCAGGCTGGATTTCGTTTTCTTTTTGGTTTTGTTTGTCTTGTTTCTTCTTGCTAATTTTGTATACGCGCTGTTTATTCTGGCAGCGGCGTATGCGATCTATATCCTGAAAAGCGCTATCACCGCCCGCCGCAAGCGGGAAACACGGTAAAGCGCGGAAAGGTACGGTATGCAAAATAATAACAAAAGAATTGCCACCCGGCTGGATATTGCTGCCTGCGTAGCACTTGCCTGCCTGTTTTTGGTGGTATCCGGCTTTTTGCTGGCATTAACGGAATTGGATGCCTACACGGTGGTGCTTCTGTGCGCCTTTGGCTATCTGCTCCTTCTGTTTCTGTATGCGGCCCTGCGGTTGGGAACGGAGAGCCTTGCCAGCACGCGCCGCCTGCACGAGGCGTTTGAGGGCGAGCTTGAGCGCGTGATGGCCAGCTTAGGCCAGCCGGCCTTTTTGTGCGACGTAAACGGTAAGATCGTTTGGTGCAACCGTGAGCTGGTCGATCTGATCGGTCGGCACGATCTGGTGGTGGGCGCCGAGATCGACGACGTTTGCTCGCTGGACGTGGAGGCCCTTTCCGGTGACGGGGGCGATGCGATCGTCAGCATTGGCGAGCGGCTCTATACCTACGAGGGCATTCCCGTAGAGGCAGAGGGGCAGGCACTTTGGTTCGTTCTGTTTACCGACTGTACGGAATACGAGCAGCTTCGCGCCCTGCACGAGGCAGAAACGGTTGCCGTGTCCTATATCGTTATCGACAATATTGAAGAGCTTTTGCAGTACGTGCAGGATACCTACCGCTCGGCCGCGAACGCGGTAGAGGATGCGATAAAGGCTTGGGTACACGGCATGGGTGGTGTGCTGAAGCTGTACGAGAAGGATAAATATATCGCTTTCTTTGACGTAGAGCATCTGAAAAAATGCGTAGAGCGCCGCTTTGAGGTGCTGGATAGTGTACGCTCGGTGCGCGTAGGCGACGGTATGCCGATCACCGTTTCCATCGGTGTTTCGGCCGTTGGCGGCAGCTTAGAGGAAAAGGAGGCCGCAGCCCAGGCCGCCCTGGATATGGCGCTGCAGCGAGGCGGCGACCAGGCCGTTGTGCGTACTGAAACGGGGTATGATTATTTTGGCGGTAAGACCAAGGCTGTACAAAAGCGCACCAACGTGCGCAGCCGCGTGGTGGCAACCGAGCTGGGCGTGCTGATGGCACGCACCGAGAACGTGTTGATCATGGGTCACCGCTTTGGCGATTTCGATTCCTTT
>JAZQVK010000064.1:0-6287 GCA_045631765.1 Eubacteriales bacterium | reverse complement strand
CCCCTACGGTCGTTTGGGGGGCGCACCCCGTCAGCATCGCCGCTGCCGCAATCAGCAGGATGAGGAGGACGGATACAGATGAGGTAACGATCTGTCTCTTCATACTTGTTTTCTCCTGTTTTTATAAAATTTTTCGCTCGGCGCCACGGCGGTCACCCGGCTGGACATCGCAGCACGACCATGGCAGGCAAGGGCAGGTATTCCGGCTCGCGGCGCTCATTCTCCCGACCTTCCCACGCATGATGTAGCGCAGTGGCAACGTTCTGCTTGCGGTGCAGAACGGGGGGAATGAGGAAAATGCCGCATACGGCGACGGGCTCGCGCAGGATTTGCACCTGACTTCCGGTTTAAGCAAAAGCACCCTTTCCCGAACATAGTCATTGTAGCACACTCTATCATATTTTGCAAGTACCTGTCTCATGTTTTTTCTGCCCCACGCATAGAATGAGAGGAATACAAGGAGGGAAAAACATGTCTATCAAACGATTGATCGCGATCTGCTTTATATGCCTGCTCATGCTTTCCGCCTGCGCTCCATCAGAGAGCGAGCGCTATGCCGCCTGGGCACAAAAGGCATACGAGGGCACTATTTCCTGGGAGATAAACGGCCAGGCCTACGCCGGCCGCCTTTCTCTTGCGGCAGGAAAGACGCTGAAGGAGCGCCGCCTGCTGCTGGTATACACCGCCCCGGCCGCGCTTGCCGGCGTTTGCGTACAGGCGGTGGGGGAGGAGGTAACCCTCTCTCTGAGTGGCAGCACGCACACGCTAAACGGGGCACGGCGGGATGATCTGCTGCCCTTTCTGCGCTTCTTTGACCCGGTAGTGGCCGGAGGCATGCAGGCAAGCGGCGCGGATACGCTCTCGTATACGGACGAGGCGGGAACCTACACTGCCAGTCTGGCGGCAGGGCAGCCGGTGGCGCTATCCTTCTCTTCCCCCACCTGCCGGCTGCGCGTACAGCTGGAGGGGGCGGCATGAGTGGCGGGCATACGCTTTGCCGTGTGACGATTGACCTGGCCGCCCTGCAAGAAAACCTGTTGCAGCTGCGTTCCTACGCAGAGGAGATCTCGCCACCCGTATCCTGCCCCGGTGCCCGTCGTCCGCGCCCCCTCTGCGTGCTGAAGGCAGATGCCTACGGCCACGGGGCGTGCGCCTGCGCCGCTGCCCTTTCCGAGGTGGGCGGCGACTTTTTTGCCGTGGCCACGGCAAGCGAGGCGCTGGCTCTGCGCCGGGTGGTGCCGATGGCGGAGGTATTGATCCTTTCCCCCATCCTGCCGGAGGACGCGCCGCTTTTGGCGGCAAGCGGCATCACCGCCACGGTGGGCAGCGAGCGGGATATGCGCACCTACGCCGCCGCCGTGCGGCGGGCGATCGCGCGTGGTGAGCTGCCGCGCACCGCGCGCCTTGCCTGCCACGTGAAGTTAGATACCGGCATGCACCGTTTGGGCTTTCCTGCCGCCCACCGGCAAGAGGGGAAATGCACCGCCTATGCACTACGCTCACTCAGTACGCTGCCCGGCATCCACCTACGGGGGATCTATACGCACCCGGCAGCGGCAGACGACCCACGCGACCCGTTGACCGGGGAGCAGCTTGCCGCCTTTTGCCGCATGCGGCGGCTGTTGGGGGAGGGGTATTTCTATCATTTTTCCAACAGCGCCGCCGCCCTCTCGCTCGGTACGCTGGGCTTTGAGGGCTACCGCCTGGGCATTGCCCTATACGGTCTGCCGCCGGGTGAGCATTTTCCAACCGCCCTTTCACCCCGGCTGCGGGCGGTGGCTCGGGTAGAGACGCGCCTGACGCGCGTATTCACCCTTCGCCGGGGTGAGCGGCTGGGCTACGGCGGTGATTTTCGCGCCACGCGCGACACACGGGTCGGCGTTGCGGCGATCGGCTACGCCGCCGGCCTGCCCCGCGCGGCCACAGGCGCCACCCTGCTGGTGCGGGGCAAGCCGGCAAGGATCATTGGCCGCGTATGCATGGATCAATGCATGCTGGAGCTGGGTGCTATCGAGGCTGTGGTGGGCGATGTGGTCACGGTGCTGGAGGAAAGCGGGCGGCAGCTACAGGCGCTTGCAAGGCAGGCTGGCAGCATCCCCTACGAGCTGCTATGCCACCTTTCCCGCCGGGCGGAGCGAATATATCATCCCTAATATGGCGAAGGTAGTTGACTTTTTTTGATAAATATGCTATCCTATCGTTGCGCACGCAACTGTTGCGTGCGCAACAATTCCGATAGAATAGGATGACAACGCTATGACAAGCATCATGCGCCACATCAATATGCTTAGCCGCGCGCAAACCGTTTACCGGGCAGACAAGCTGCAGCAGCCCGGCCTTTCCCCCGGGCAGCACAGCTACGTGCTGGCGGTCTGCCACCACCCGGGTATGTCGCAGGAGGAGCTGGCACGCCACCTGTGTGTCAACAAGAGCAACGTAGCGCGCGCCCTTGCCGCACTAGAGGAAAACGACTACGTTGAGCGCCGGCCGGACGAGCGCGACCGCCGGCAGTTCCGCATCTACCCGACCGCGCGTATGCTTTCTCTGCTGCCGGCGGTGCACGTGATCGTAGAGGACTGGAACGATTACCTCACCGAGGGGCTTTCCCCGGAGGAGATGGCCGCCTTTCGCGCCACGCTGGAAAAGATCTCAGCGCGGGCAAGGCAGTACGTGGGTGGCAAGGAGAATGACGAATGAAGACCCTGCTTCGCTACCTGCGCCCCTATACGCGCCGCATGTCGCTTGGCCTTGCCATTAAGGTGACCGGCACGATGGTAGAGCTGTTTTTGCCCTACATTCTGACCCATATCCTGCAAAACGTGGTGGCCAAGGAGCGGCTTGACCACATTCTGCTGTGGGGTGGCGCGATGATCCTTTGCGCGGCCACCGCGCTTGTCTGCAACATCGTGGCCAACCGTATGGCCGCGCGTGTTTCGCGCGCCTTCTCTCAAAGCGTGCGGCGCGATCTTTTTGCGCGCACGCTGCGCCTTTCTGCCGCGCAGACCGACCGCTTTACCATTCCTTCGCTTGAATCACGCATCACGACCGATACCTATCACGTGCACAATTTTGTGGGTATGATGCAGCGCATGGGCGTGCGCGCGCCGATCTTACTGATCGGCGGCGTGGTCATCACCCTGCTGATGGACCCGCGCCTGGCGCTGGCCATGATTGCCCTGCTGCCCTTTATCTTCATTACCGTTTATTTCATCTCGAAAAAAGGTGTACCTCTGTATACGCGGGTACAAAAATCGGTAGACCGCATGGTGCGCATCGTGCGTGAGGATGCCCAGGGCATTCGCGTGATCAAGGCGCTTTCTAAAAACGATTACGAGCACCGCCGCTATGACGAGGCCAACCGCGCGCTGGTAGAAAGTGAAAAAAGAGCCGGCATCACGATGGGGGTTGTCAATCCCATTATGACCCTGCTGATGAACGGCGGTATCGTGCTGGTAGTAGCCTTGGCGGCCGTGCTGGTTGCAGACGGGCGCTCGCACCCCGAAACGGTGATCGCCTTTATGCAGTATTTTACCCTGATCTCGATGGCGATGATGTCGGTGAGCCGCATTTTCGTCATGTACACCAAATGCGCGGCCTCGGCCGGGCGGATTGCCGAGGTTTTGGAGGCACCGTCTGACCTTGGTGTGGCGAGCGAGGAGGCTTATCCCCCCATCGAGACAGCCGACCATATCGTATTTCGCGACGTCTCGTTTTCCTACGTGGGGCGCAAAAACGACCTTTCACACATCTCCTTTTCCCTGCCGCACGGCGGCTCGCTTGGCATTATTGGTGCCACGGGCAGCGGTAAATCTACCCTGATCAAGCTGCTGCTTCGCTTTTACGACGTGACAAAGGGCGCCATCTATATCGGTGGCAAGGACCTGCGCAGCATCAAAAAGGACGAGCTGTACGCCATGTTCGGCACGGCCATGCAGCAGGATTTTCTGTATGCCGACACGATAGAGGAAAACATTCGCTTTGGCCGCCCGCTATCACACGAGGCGATTGCCACCGCCGCACGCATTGCACAGGCAGAGGAGTTTATCACCGCCTTCCCCGCCGGCTACGAGCACCAGCTTTCCTCCAAGGGAACCAATATCTCGGGCGGGCAAAAGCAGCGCCTGCTGATCGCCCGTGCCCTGGCAGCCGACCCGGCCATTCTGGTGCTGGACGATAGCTCCTCGGCCTTAGACTATAAGACCGATGCGGCTCTGCGCCGCACCCTGGCGGCCGAGCGGCCGCACACCACCACCATCACCGTGGCGCAGCGCGTCAGCTCGGTCAAGGGGTGTGACTTGATCTTGGTGCTGGAGGAGGGCGAAATCATTGGCGCCGGGCGGCACGAGGAGCTGCTGACCACCTGCCAGACCTACAAGGAGATCAGCGATTCGCAGATGGGAGGTGCTTTTCTTGAATAAGGGAGGCATGCCGCCAAAGGGCGGCGCACCTGAAAAATTAGACCGCAAGCGCACCGGGCGCGTGCTGCGGCGCATGGCCGGCTACGTGCTGGCGCATTGGCCGCTGTTTTTGCTGGCCATCGCGCTGACGCTGCTATCTAACCAGCTTTCGCTGATGGGGCCGCTGTATTCCGGCGCGGCCATTGACGCCATTGCGGCCGAGGGCGGCGTGGATTTTGCCACCGTTCTCAATAACGTGCTGCGCATGCTGGTCTGCTACCTGCTCTCTGCCGGGCTTTCTTACCTGCTCTCGGTGCTGATGATCCACCTCAGCCAAAAGATCGTTTATACCATGCGCCGCCACGTGTTCGAGCGGCTGACCACCCTGCCGGTCGGGTATTTTGATACCCACGCCACGGGTGACATCATCAGCCATATCTCCTATGATATCGACGTGGTGAACGCCTCGCTCTCGCACGACCTGGTGCAGGTGATGACCAGCCTGTACACGGTGATCGGCTCGCTGCTCTTTATGTGGCAGATCTCGCCGCCGCTGATCGCGGTATTCGCCCTGACCGTGCCTGCCTCGATCCTCTTTACCCGCTACCGCTCGAAAAAGGTGCGGCCGCTCTATCACCGCCGCTCACAAAAGCTGGGTGAACTAAACGGCTATGCCGAGGAAATGCTCTCTGGCTGCCGCACCATTGCCGCCTACGGGCGCGAGGAGGAGATCGATTCCCGCTTTGAAGAACACAACGAGGAGGCCATGGAGGCCTACTACCGCGCCGAATATTACGGTGCTACACTGGGACCAAGCGTGAACTTTATCAACAACCTATCGATCTCGCTGGTCACCATTCTGGGCGGTATTCTGTACATGTATTCGCAAAGCGGCGCGGTGGCGGCCGGCACGCTGTTTTTCATCACGCTGGGTGGGGTGGCGCAGTTTGTGCAGTATTCGCGCAAGTTTGCAGGCCCGATCAACGAGTTTGCCAATATCCTGCACGAGTTTCAATCTGCCTTTTCGGCGGCAGACCGCGTTTTTCGCATTATAGACGAGGAGCCGGAGCCGGCAGACAAGGCCGATGCCGTGGTGCTTTCTAACCTGCACGGTGAGGTGGATATCGACAAGGTCAGCTTTGGCTACGTGCCTGAAAAGACCATTCTGCAAGAGGTCTCCGTCAAGGCCGCACCGGGACAAACGATCGCCATCGTAGGCCCAACCGGTGCCGGCAAGACCACCATCATCAACCTGCTGATGCGCTTTTACGATGCCACCGCCGGCGCCATATACGTGGATGGCAACGGCATTCGCGAGGTCACGCGTGCCTCGCTGCGCGGGGCGTATACGATGGTGCTGCAGGATACCTGGCTCTTTCACGGCAGCATTTTTGAAAACATTGCCTACGGGCGCGAGGGTGCCACGCTTGAGGAGGTCAAGGCGGCAGCCCGCGCCGCGCGGATCGATAGCTATATCGAGCACCTGCCGGAGGGGTATGACACCATCCTCTCAGACGATGGCGTGAATATCTCTAAGGGTCAGCGCCAGCTGATCACCATTGCGCGCGCCATGCTGGCCAACACACAGATGCTGATCTTAGACGAGGCTACCTCAAACGTGGATTCCCGCACCGAGATCAAGATCCAGGAGGCAATGGGTGAGCTGATGCGCGGCCGCACCTGCTTTGTGATCGCCCACCGGCTCTCTACCATTCAGAATGCCGATCTGATCCTGGTTCTGCAGAACGGCCGCATCACCGAGCAAGGCAACCACGAGCAGCTGATGCGCCGCGGCGGCTTTTACGCCGCGCTGTACGGCGCGCAGTTTACCTGATCGCACACCCATTCACCCAATAAAAAGGCCCCCGTGTGTTGCACGCAACACACGGG
>JAZQVK010000063.1:0-9811 GCA_045631765.1 Eubacteriales bacterium | reverse complement strand
GTTTCCAGCATTGTGACCACGCTGATCATCATTCTCGGTGTGGTTCTGATCGTACCGCTGACCCCCATTCTCGCGCACGAGTCGCTCAATGCCGCCTTTGCCCAGCTGCTGCCCGCGCTGTTTGGCGGCCTGGCTGTGGTGTTCGTTGCCAAAAACCCCAAGCTTTCGATCGCACCTATTATTCTGATGCTGACGCTCTTTATTTTCGTGCCGGCGCTCAATGCAAGCACGGTAGGTATTATGGTGCCGGTGGGTGTGCTGTTTACCATTCTGGTAGCACGCATCCTTTATAAAAAGGGTATCATTTAAGGAGGCCGCCGATGATCGCGCTTTATATTCTGCTTGCACTCCTTGGGTTGTTCCTTGCTGTTGTTCTCATTCGTACCTTGTGCTTTAAGCCCGGGAAGGAGACCCCCGTTGCCATTACCGAAGAGCATTTTGACCGTGATGCCGCCGTGCACGCCCTGCGTGAGCTGGTGATCTGCAAAACGATCTCGCGCTACGACCACGCGGATGAGGAAGAGAATGAATTTTCAAAGCTGATTGATAAGCTGCCCGCGCTTTACCCCCACGTTTTTGAGGCCTGTGCGCTGACAAGGCTGCCTGATCGCGCCCTGCTGTTTAAGTGGCCGGGAAAAGAAGCAGGCCAACCCACCGTGCTAATGGCGCATTACGACGTGGTGCCCGTGAACGAAAGCGGCTGGCAAAAGCCGCCCTTTGCCGGCATCATCGAGGACGGTGTGCTGTGGGGGAGAGGAGCTCTTGATACCAAGGCTACCCTGAACGGTGTGCTCTTCGCCGCCAATCACCTGATCAGCGAGGGCTTCGTGCCCGAAAAGGATATCTATTTTGCCTTTTCCGGTGGCGAGGAGGTCAACGGCCTTGGCGCTGTGCACATCGTAGACTGGTTTGAAGAGCAGGGCATTACGCCCGCCCTGGTGGTAGATGAGGGTGGTGCCGTGGTAGAAAACGTGTTCCCCGGTGTTAAGGAGCGCTGCGGCATGATCGGCATTGCCGAAAAGGGCATGATCGACGTTGCCTATACCACCAAGTCAAGCGGTGGTCACGCCTCGGCACCCAAGCCGCATACCCCGGTTGGTATTCTCTCCCGCGCCTGCTGCGCGGTAGAGGGGCATCCTTTTCCTGCCCATCTCACGCCCCCGGTTGCCAAAATGTATGATACGCTTGGCCGCCATTCGGGCTTCTTGTATCGCATGATCTTTGCCAACCTCTGGTGCTTTTCGCCGCTCTTGGATATGATCTGTAAAAAGGGCGGTGGCGAGCTGAATGCCCTGATGCGCACCACCGTGGCCTTTACGCGCATGGCAGGCAGTGATGCCAACAACGTCATCCCGCCCGAGGCCAGTATGATCTCCAACATCCGTCTCAACCCCGCCGACACGGTAGACGGCGCGCTTGCTTATCTGCGTAAAGTAGTCAATGATCCTACCGTGGAGATCGAAAAGATCCAAGGCGTGAACCCCAGCCCGATCTCGGAGACGAATTGCCCGGCCTGGGATAAGGTGGCGCGTGCCGTTGCCGGCACCTGGCAGGGCTGCATTGTGACTCCCTACCTGATGATGCAGTGCTCAGACAGCCGCCACTACGGTCGCATCTCTAATCACGTGTATCGCTTCTCGGCCATGTCGCTGACGAAGGAGGAGCGCTCTACCATCCACGGTCATAACGAGCGCATTCGTTTAGAAAGCGTTGGCGAGGCGGTAGAGTTTTATTTGCGCTTGATACGGCAATGCTAATAATCGCCGAGGTGCTGATTGCACCTCGGCTTGCTGTTTTTTTGGGGGGTGTCCGAATATGAGATGCCCATGTCCATTTTTGATATTGCAAAACGCGAGACGGCGCGCTATAATGAAAACGCTATTAAACAAACAGGCGGATAGTCTATGCTGCTTGCTGAGAGAATGAGAAATAAAGAAAAGCTGATCGGCATGTGATGTTGCATCTGCCAAGATCGCAGGCCTTGCCGGCTATGATTACGTGTGGGTGGATACCGAGCATGCCTGCATGTCCTACGAAACGTTGCTGGGGCACATTATCGCCCTGCAAGCGACCGGCACGCCGGTGGTCGTGCGCGCCTCGCAGGATGATCTGACAGCGACCAAAAAGATCCTGGAAATGGGGGTTGACGGTATCATTTTTCCAATGGTAAAAACGCCGGAGGAGGCTAACCGCCTGATCGCCTCTACGCTTTACCCGCCGCACGGCAACCGTGGCTTTGGCCCACGCAATGCCTGTGATTACGGCTACAAGGATTCCATGGCCTATGCCAAGGCAAGCTTAAAGGGGATCGCCCGCTTTATTCAGGTCGAGCATCGCGAGACGATAGAAAAACCGGATGAGATCATGAAGAACGAATATATTGACGGTTACGTCTTTGGCCCGTGCGATCTTTCCGGCTCTTATGAGGTGCTGGGTGACGTATATGGTGAAAAGCTCACCGGCATCATTCGCTCCGCCATTGAAAAGCTGCATGAAAACGGCAAATACGCCATGGTAGCGGCAGCCGGATACACAAGTGAGATCATTCAGCACTGGCATGATCTGGGCGCAGATATGATCACCGCCGGCGCGGATTTTGATTTCATTCGCGACAGTGCTGTCAGAAACTGCGAAAACATAAAAAGGATCCACAAGGGGCGTAAAACGGCTCAAGTGTGAGAGGGTGCCGTGCCATTTGGTGCCACCTTTTCGTTTTGTCAAAAAACAGTGAGGAAACGGCTTTATTTTTGGCAAAAAAGACAAGGCAACTTGTCGAAAAATATGCTTGACATTTTGCTCCGAATGTGGTACAATGTTTATGTAATTTGGTTTTGGGGTTTTTGCGCCTGACGGATAATTGTGGGTTACCACAGTGGAGCAAAGATCTGACATATGCCGACCGTCTGGGCACACCTATTTCATTTGCGGAATAAGTGCGCCTTTTTCATTTTTTGGCGCAAGGAAGGCTCCGACAAAAAGAATATTGGAAAGGCTGGTATTACGTATGAAAAAAGTCGGTATTCTGATGGGCAGCGATAGCGATCTGCCGATCGTACAAAAGGCCGTAGACACCCTGGTGTCTCTTTCTATCCCTTACGAGGTACACGTATATTCCGCACACAGAACGCCCGAGGAGGCTGCACGCTTCTCTTGTGAGGCACGCGCAAACGGCTTTGGCGTTATGATCGCCGCAGCCGGTATGGCCGCACACCTGGCAGGTGCCGTAGCTGCCGCTACCACGCTGCCTGTTATTGGTATCCCCTGCAAGTCCTCTAATCTTGACGGCATTGACGCCCTTTTGTCAACAGTTCAGATGCCCTCTGGCATCCCCGTAGCTACTGTTGCCATCAACGGTGGCGTCAATGCCGCTTTGCTTGCTGCTGAAATTCTTGCCCTTTCGGATGATGCTTTGGCCGAAAAGCTGGTGGCTCGCCGCCAGGCTGATCGGGAAAAGGTTCTGAAAAAGGATGCCGAGATCGCCGCAGCACTCAATAACTGATAGTAAAAATTGTAAAATAAAAGGAGAAACAACCATGGAACTTGTTTACACCGGAAAGACCAAAAACGTTTACGCACTTGAAAATGGCAACTATCTTTTGAAGTTTAAGGATGATTGCACCGGCAAGGACGGTGTGTTCGATCCCGGTGAGAACACCGTTGGCCTGACCATTGAGGGCGTTGGTGACGTAAACCTGCGCATGTCGATCTACTTCTTCGAGAAGGTAAACGCTGCCGGTATCAAGACTCACTACGTCAGCGCTAACCTGGCCGATACCACCATGGAGGTTCTTCCCGCCAAGGCATTTGGTAAGGGGCTTGAGGTTATTTGTCGCCACAAGGCTGTTGGCAGCTTCTACCGCCGCTACAGCGACTATATTGAGGAGGGTGCCGATCTGCCCGCCTACGTAGAGACCACCTTTAAGAATGATGAAAAGGGCGACCCGCTGGTAACCAAGGACGGTCTGGTTGACCTGGGTGTTATGACGGCCGAGCAGTATGATGATATTAAGCTCATGACCCAGAAGATTACCCAGATCGTAGCAGACGATCTGAAGGAAAAGGGTCTTGTGCTGTACGATATCAAGTTTGAGTTTGGTTACGATAAAGAGGGCAAGGTCATGCTGATCGACGAGATCGCCTCCGGCAATATGCGTGTATACAAGGATGGCCAGTATATTGATCCCATGACGCTCTCGAAGCTCTTCTTCGCATAAAGCGGGGGAAGCAATGGGAGGATTTTTTGGCATCACGTCTCGGCGGGAATGTCTGGCGGATGTTTTTTTCGGAACCGACTATCACTCGCATCTTGGTACGCGCCGCGGCGGCCTTGCCGCCTATGATCCGGTGCGGGGGCTGCAAAGGGTGATTCACAATATTGAAAATTCACCGTTCCGCACCAAGTTCGAGCATGTGTTTGAAGAAATGTCCGGCACGTCTGCGATCGGCAGCATCAGTGATTCTGATCCGCAACCGCTCCTGATCCGTTCGCGGCTTGGCACCTTTGCCATTTGCACGGTCGGTCTCATCAACAACGTAGATTCCCTGATCGATGAATATTTTGTAGACGGCAGCGGCCAATTCAACGCCATGACCGGCGGCAACATAAACTCTACTGAGCTGGTAGCGGCGTTGATCAGCCGCAAGGAAAGCTTTGCCGAGGGTATTCGCTTTGTCGGCGAGGTGATTGACGGCTCGATGACCGTCGTGATATTGAAGGAGAACGGCAGCATTATTGCCGCGCGCGATCACGTTGGCCGTCTTCCTGTTTTGATTGGTAAAAACGAGGACGGCTATGCCGTTACGTTTGAATCGTTTGCTTGCGAAAAGCTGGATTATTCTATCGTTCGCGAGCTGGGGCCCGGCGAGATTGTAGAGCTTTCACCGGATGGCTTGGTGCAGCTTGCGCCCCCCGGCGATAAAATGCGTATATGTGCCTTTCTTTGGAGCTACTACGGCTATCCTGCCGCCACCTACGAGGGCGTTAACGTAGAGGCCATGCGCTATCGCAACGGCGCTATCCTGGCCGAGAATGATGCTGCGCTGGGCAATGCAAAGGGCGTTGATTGCGTCAGCGGTGTGCCAGATTCGGGAACGCCGCATGCCATCGGCTACGCCTCTAAAAGTGATATTCCTTTTGCGCGCCCCTTCATTAAATACACGCCTACCTGGATGCGTAGCTTTACCTCTGCAAAGCAGGTAGATCGTAATAAGATCGCGAAGATGAAGCAGATCCCGGTTCCGGAATTGATCGTAGATAAAAATTTGCTTTTTGTCGATGATTCTATTGTGCGCGGAACCCAGCTGCGCGAGACGGTAGAGTTCTTATATGACAGCGGTGCAAAATCTGTGCATATGCGTTCTGCTTGCCCACCGATCATGTATGGCTGTAAATATCTGAATTTTTCTCGCGCGACCAGTGATATGGAGCTGATTGCTCGACGCACCATTATGGAGCTTGAGGGGGAAGAGGGCTTCCGTCATCTTGAGGAATACAGTGACGGTAATACCGAGCGCGGTCAAAATATGCGCCGCGCCATTTGTGAAAAGCTGCACCTCGCCTCGCTTGATTTTCAGTCGCTTGAGGGGGTCGTTCGTTCGATCGGTATAGAGCCGTGTAAGCTTTGTACCTATTGCTGGAATGGTAAAGAATAAGAATACGATACGAAAGGAAACAGAACTATGAATATGCAATCTAAGTCTGACAGCTACGCTGCTGCCGGCGTTGATATTACTGCCGGCTATAAGGCCGTTGAGCTGATGAAGAAGCACATCGCCCGCACCATGATGAACGGCAAGGCAACCGATATCGGCGGCTTTGGCGGCCTTTTTGCCCTTGATCTGACCGGGTATAAGAACCCCGTTCTCGTTTCGGGCACCGATGGCGTTGGTACTAAGCTGAAGCTGGCCTTCCTGATGGACAAGCACGATACCGTGGGCATCGACTGTGTGGCCATGTGTGTTAACGATGTGCTCTGCTGCGGCGCAAAGCCCCTTTTCTTCCTCGACTATATTGCCTGCGGCAAGAACGTGCCCGAAAAGATCGCCGACATCGTTGGCGGCGTGGCCGAGGGCTGCGTGCAGTCCGGCGCCGAGCTGATCGGCGGTGAGACGGCAGAGATGCCCGGCTTCTACCCGATTGATGAATACGATCTGGCCGGCTTTGCCGTCGGTATCGTAGACCGCGAGCAGGTCATTGATAAGAGCAGCATGAAGGAGGGCGACGTGATGATCGCGCTGCCTTCCTCCGGCGTACATTCTAACGGCTTTTCGCTCGTGCGCCGCGTCTTTGACGTAGAGCATTGCGATCTGCACGCCCCCGTGGATGCGCTGGGCGGCAAGTCGCTTGGCGAGACCCTGCTCACCCCCACCAAGATCTACGTAAAGCCCATGCTGGCTCTGTTTGAAGAGGTCAAGGTCAAGGGCGTTTCCCACATTACGGGCGGTGGCTTCTATGAAAATATGCCGCGCTCCATTCCGGACGGCCTGGGTGTGAAGATTGATAAGAAGGATGTCCGTATCCTGCCTATCTTCGACCTGCTGGCTAAGACCGGCAATATCAGCGAGCACGATATGTTCAACACCTTTAACATGGGCGTTGGCATGAGCGTGGTCGTAGCCGCCGAGGATGTTGACCGTGCGCTGGCTATCTTGCAAGCCAATGGCGAGGATGCCTACGTGATCGGCAAGATCGTTCGCTCGGAAGATAAGGTGATTCTATGAAAACGGCACGCATTGCCGTGCTCGTCTCGGGTGGTGGCACCAATCTTGGCGCCTTGATCAAGGCCGAGCGGGAAGGGAAGCTGAAAAGCGGCAGGATCGAGCTGGTCATCTCCAACAAGGCAGATGCCTACGCCCTGCAGCGCGCGGCGAATGCCGGTATTCCCACCGCCACCGTGCTGAAAAAGGAGTGCCTGATGCAAGAGGTATTTGAAGACCGCATCATGGCGCTGCTTTCTGAAAACAAGATCGACCTGATCGTGCTGGCCGGCTTTATGGCCATTCTCAGCGAGCGCTTTACAAGCGTCTACCCCGAAAGAATTATCAACGTACACCCCTCGCTCATCCCCTCCTTCTGTGGCAAGGGCTTTTACGGCCTGCGCGTGCACGAGGCGGCGCTTGCCTACGGCGTAAAGGTGACGGGTGCTACCGTTCATTTTGTAAACGAGGTGCCGGATGGTGGCCGCATCATTATGCAAAAGGCCGTTGCCATCCGCGAGGATGACACCCCCGAAACGCTGCAAAAGCGCGTGATGCGCCTGGCAGAATGGCAGATCCTGCCTGCTGCGGTCGAGAAGGTCTCGGCTGCGATGATAGCTAATCAGTAAGAGAAACGTGGAGGCTTGGTTCCTCCGGCAAAGAAAGGATAAGAGAGAATGAATATCTACGAAATTCATGATATCGCCCCCCTGATCCGCGATAACGCCTACGTTGGCCGCGGCATCGTGATCGGCAAAACTGCCGATGGCAAAAAGGCTGCCACCGCCTATTTTATCATGGGCAGAAGCAGCAACAGCCGCAACCGCATCTTTACCGAAAAGAATGGCGCGGTGTATACCGAGCCGTTTGATGCCTCCCGCGTAGAGGATCCCAGCCTGATCATTTACGCCGCCATCCGTCAGCTGGAGAACAAGCTGATCGTGACCAACGGCGACCAGACCGATACCATTTACGATGGCGTTGCCGCCGGCAAATCCTTCGGCGATTCGCTTAAGGTGCGTGAATTCGAGCCGGATGCACCCAACCTCACCCCCCGCATCAGCGGCATGCTGACCTTTGCGGATGGGGATTTTACCTATGAAATGAGCATCCTTAAGAGTGCCGACCCTGAGGGTACTGCCTGCAACCGCTATACCTTCTCGTATGCTGCGCTGCCCGGCCTTGGCCACTTTATCCACACCTACGTGTGCGATGGCAATCCCATCCCCACCTTCCAGGGTGAGCCTGAGCGCGTCATCATCCCGGATGATATTGATTATTTCACCGAATCGCTTTGGGGCGCCCTGAACGAGGATAATAAGATCTCTCTGTACGTTCGTTATACCGATCTTGCCACTGGCGAGGTTGAAAACCGCATGATCAATAAGAATAAGTGAGGAATAGACGATGAAAGAATTTGAACTGAAATACGGCTGTAACCCGAACCAGAAGCCCTCGAAGATCTATATGGCCAACGGCGAGGAGCTGCCGATCAAGATCCTCTGCGGCCGCCCGGGCTACATCAACTTCTTAGATGCGTTCAACTCCTACCAGCTCGTTAAGGAACTGAAGGCAGCACTCGGCATGCCCGCCGTTACCTCCTTTAAGCACGTCAGTCCCACCTCTGCCGCCGTTGGCATTCCGCTTTCGGATAAGCTGAAGAAGGCCTGCTTTGTTGACGATATCGAAGGGCTTGACGATTCGCCCCTTGCTTGCGCCTATGCCCGCGCCCGCGGCACCGACCGTATGTGCTCCTTTGGCGACTGGGTAGCCCTTTCCGACGTTTGCGACGTAACCACCGCGCTGATGATCAAGCGCGAGGTGTCTGACGGTATCATTGCCCCCGGCTATGAGCCCGAGGCGCTGGAGATTTTGAAGAGCAAGAGAAAGGGCAACTACAATATCGTAGAGATCGACCCGAATTACGTTCCCGCCCCTATCGAGCATAAGGAGGTCTACGGTATCACCTTCGAGCAGGGCAGAAATAATTTTGAGATCAACCGTGAGCTGCTTGCCAATATCGTAACGGCGAATAAGGATCTGCCTGAGAGCGCCGTGCGCGATCTGATCATTGCGCTCATCACCCTGAAATATACCCAGTCCAACTCTGTTTGCTTCGCCGTAGACGGGCAGGCGATCGGCGTGGGTGCCGGCCAGCAGTCCCGTATCCATTGTACGCGCCTGGCAGGCGGCAAGGCTGATACATGGTTCCTTCGTCAGCACGATAAGGTTCTCTCTCTCCCCTTCAAGGCTGAGATCAAGAGACCTGACCGTGATAACGTTATCGACGGCTATATCAACGGTAACGAGGAGGACGTTTGTGCTGAGGGCAACTGGCAGAAGTACTTTACAGTACAGCCCGAGCCCCTCACAGAGGCAGAGAAGAGAGCATATCTCGATGCTATCGACGGCGTAGCGCTTGGAAGCGATGCATTCTTCCCCTTCAGCGATAATATCGAGAGAGCGAAGAAGTCCGGCGTTAAGTATATTGCAGAGCCCGGTGGCTCCAGTCGTGACGATATCGTTATGGAGTGCGCAAATAAGTACGGCATGGCAATTGCATTCACCGGAATGCGTCTTTTCCATCACTAATAAACATTTCCTTTGGGGCTGCTTCGTTTTTTTAAAAAAACGGGTCAGCCCCGAGGGTGCATTTATAAGAATTGTAAAAAACATCAAAAACAAAGGAAGGTGCGCCTGATTTGAAGATACTTGTAGTCGGTGGCGGCGGCAGAGAGCACGCCATTATCAAGAAAATTAAGGAAAATAAAAACGTTAACGAGATATTCGCCCTCCCCGGAAACGGCGGTATCGCAGCTGATGCAACGTGCGTTGATATCAAGGCAACTGATATTGATTCCATCGTTAAGTTTGCTGTAGAAAACAGCATTGATTATGCTGTCGTAGCTCCCGATGATCCTCTGGTGCTTGGCTGTGTTGATGCGCTTGAAGAGAAGGGCATCCCCTGCTTCGGTCCTCGCGCGAATGCGGCTATCATCGAGGGAAGTAAGGCTTTTTCAAAGAACCTTATGAAGAAGTACGGCATTCCCACCGCAGAGTTTGAGGTATTCTCCGATATGGAGAAGGCTCTCAAGTATCTTGAAACTGCTCCTAT
>JAZQVK010000062.1:0-6009 GCA_045631765.1 Eubacteriales bacterium | reverse complement strand
CCGCCAACGTCGATCTTACCAAGCTCTGCGGTCTGCCAGATAACGCCTGCCTCTGCGAACACGCGTCTTATGTAGCCAACGAACTCTGCGGATGCATCGTTGGTACCGCCCTTTCCGCCCGAGCCTGTGAACTTGCTCATGCAGGTACCGCAAGAGATCATAGCGCTGTTGCGGCGCTCGTAAGCATCGGCAAAATTCGGGTCATATGCCGCGTTGACATCAGCTGACAGGCAGATCGAATTCGCGCGTACCAGCGCAGGATTTGCACCACGGGCAGCGCAGATGAGGTCGATCATATCCTTCAAGAAGCAGTTCTGCATACCGCTCACACCGGCGCTGCCAACCTCTTCCTTATCGGCAAGGATCGACATGACCGTATGCTTGCTTTCCGTTTCAAAGATCGCCGTCATTTCCGGATAGGCGCAAACACGGTCATCATGCCCATAAGCGCCGATCAGAGCGCGATCAAAGCCGATATCGCGGGCGCGGAAGGCCGGAACGGCACTCAGTTCGGCACTCATGAAATCCGCTTCCTTGATGCCGTATTTTTCATTCAGAATATGAAGAACGTTCAGCTTGATCTTGTTATCTGCCTTTTCATCGGCAAACGGCATACCACCAACCAAAATATTCAGGCTCTCGCCGGCAATGGCGCTGGCCATCGGCTTGGTCATCTGCTCCTGTGCCAGGTGCGGCAGCAGATCGTTCACGTAAAAGACAGGGTCGTTTTCATCCTCACCGATCACAACGTCTACGCTTTTACCGTCTGCCGTGATCACCACGCCGTGAAGCGCAAGCGGAATCGCCGTCCACTGGTATTTCTTAATACCGCCGTAGTAATGGGTCTTAAAGAAGCCCATGCCGCTATCCTCATACAGCGGGTTCTGCTTCAGATCCAGGCGCGGAGAATCGATATGCGCGGCCAGAATACGAATGCCATCCTGCTCTAAATCCTCTTCGCCAATGCGGAAGATAAACAAATTCTTATCACGGTTATTATAATACCGGCAATCACCCGGCTTTAAGGCCTCGCCAAGCTTATAAGCACGGAATCCAGCCTTTTCCGCCATTGCAATTCCCTCGCGAACGGCCTCGCGCTCGGTCTTAGCGGCATCCAAGAATGCCTTATACCCTTCGGCGTATTCAAAAATCTTTTCAATCTTTTCAGCGGAATAGACCTCATACACATTCTGTTTAGAATATGCAAGCTCCTCCATGCGTTCTTGACCCTTTGTTTTTTCGCTCATAATTCTTCTCCTTATCTTCTCGTTTATTTTATGATATGTTATGACAAATACTGACGTTTTATTTTTTCTGCCAACAAAAATGCTTGTTCTTGCAGGGCTTGCGCATCACTGTTATTATAGATAGCATGGTCACAGCGTTCTAAATAATACGCATCCTGCGGCTGCGCATCAATTCTACGCTTGGCCGCATCGACAGCAAGTCCATCGCGCTCTATGATACGAAGCAAGCGCCGCTCGTAAGAGGCAAGCACGGCAACGGTACAATGGCAAAGTGCATCAAAGCCGGATTCAAACAGCAACGGTACGTCCAGCAGGACAAACGGCTTCCCTTCGCCTTGGTACACGCTAAGCTGCTCATCAAACGCATAACGCACGAATGCATGGGTAATCTCGTTCAGCCTTTGGCGGCGCCGTTTTGCCTCGGCAGAATCCCCAAATACCAGACCGGCAAGAGCCTGCCTGTTCAAGGCGCCATTCGCACAAAGGATCCCCTCGCCAAATGCTTGTGCCAGCGCAGCCGTACAAGGAGAGGGGGCATCCGTCAAGGCGTGGTATACCCCATCGGCATCGATCACGGGCGCACCAAGCAGCCCGGAAAGCATGGTAGATAGACAGCTTTTTCCACTACCGCTACCGCCTGTAATACCAATAACAACCATTCTACGCCTCGCTTTATCAAAATGCTTACAATATATTATATTATATCCAATTTCTTTTGTCAAGGCAGGAAATAACCAAACAACAGAAAAAAGCATACAATAGCATTGAATTTCATCAAAAAGGAGGCCTACTGTTGAAACAATCAAAAAGCGCACCGTTACCGCCTACCACACATGAGGAGCAAGCATTTTTTATTGCCGCAAACGGGTACAGCGGTTTTCGCTCACGGTATGATACTGTTTTCGCTTCCCTGTCTTATTCCCACGTTTATGTGATCAAGGGCGGCCCGGGAACCGGAAAAAGCCGCACAATGAGGGAGGCTGCACGCGCCGTGGAGGAGCGCGGCGGCCAAGCGCAATACATCTACTGCTCATCAGACCCCGATTCGCTGGACGGTGTTATCCTCAGCCACGGAGAAAAAAAGATCGCACTTCTTGACGGTACCGCACCGCATACACGGTGCACCCCTTACCCCGGCGTGATCGATGAAATAACCAATTTAGGAGAATTTTGGAACGGCGAATGCCTTGGCGAGCAGCGCGATGAAATTATACGCCTTTGTCAAGAAAAGAATAACCGTTATCATATTGCATATCGTTTTCTTGCCGCTGCCGGTACCATTGACCAAGCAGCAAGCGAATTGCTTGCGCACTGTATTGATCACGAAAAGCTGCAAAAAGCCGTCATTCGCACGCTGCGAGAGTTAACACCTTCCGCTTCCCCCAAGGAAACTATACAATATTGGAATGCATGCAGCATGAAGGGCAAGGTATGGTTTTCACCAATACCATGCAATACACGTATCGTGCAGGTGGACGGCTATCTTGGAAGTGGCAGATACTATCTCAACGCCTTGCGAGACGCCTTGCGCCAGGCGAAGCGTTTTTCTTATTTGCTGATCCCTTCTTGCTACACTGATGAAAAAACAGAGGGCATCTATTTCCCTGATGACAATCTTTTGTTTATCGAAGAGGCACCGGCTGCCGCAGAAAAAACGATTAATATGCGAAGATTTTTGCAGCAGAACGTCGCATCGAGGTTGAGGCCAAAAATCAAGCAGCTGCTTGCGCTGCACGAAAGCATGACAGATGCTGCCGTTTCTTACTTAAAGGAGGCCGGCGCCTATCATTTCGCTTTGGAGCAGATCTACGGCGTCGCCATGGATTTTGAGGCCAAGGAGCGCTATGTAAGTACCTTGATTGATAAGATCATCAAGCAGCTTTTTTAAGGTTTTTTCATGGCAAGTTGACAAGCACGCCGTTTTATGATATGATAAACACGGCGTTTTGATAAAGAAAATGCCGGTGATCACTCACCGACATTTTCTGTTACCGTGAAATTATTTCTTGAGAGACTTAACCAGCTGCTCGGTATCCGAGGCAATAACAAGCTCCTCGTTCGTAGGAATGATATAGACCTTTACGCGAGAGCCTTCGCGGCTCAGGCAGGTGGTCTTTACCGGGCGAGCAACGTTGTTGTTTGCATCACTATCAAATTCAACGCCGAGGTATTCCAGCCCTTCGCATGCCAGCGCACGGATGGACGCCGTGTTCTCGCCAATACCGGCCGTAAATACAATGGCATCCAAGCCGCCCATAGCAGCCGTGTAGGAGCCGATGTACTTTTTGATCTGGTAGCCAAGCATATCCATCGCCAGCTTGGCGCGCTCGTTACCGGCCTCAATAGCGGCAGTTACATCGCGGCAGTCGGAAGAAACGCCGGAAACGCCCAGCAGACCGCACTTCTTATTCAGATAAGAATTGACTTCATCAGCGGTCATATTCTCCTTGCTCATGATGAACGGAACAACGGCGGGATCCATATCGCCGCAGCGCGTGCCCATCAACACACCGGCCAGAGGCGTAAAGCCCATGGTGGTATCCATTACCTTGCCGTCCTTCACGGCGGAAATAGAAGAGCCGTTGCCAAGGTGGCAGGTCACGATCTTCGTGCCCTCGGTCTTACCTAAGATCTTCAGCATCTCACCGGATACGTAGCGGTGAGAGGTACCGTGGAAGCCATAACGGCGAACGCCGTACTTTTCATACATATCGTACGATACGCCGTACATATACGCCTTCGGTGCCATCGTCTGATGGAAGGCGGTATCAAATACCAGCACCTGCGGCGTGTCAGGCATAACCTTAAGACAACCCTCGATACCCTGAATGTGAGCCGGGGTGTGCAGCGGTGCCAGGTCACGGCAGAGCTCGAGCTTTGCCAAAACATCCTCGTTCAGCAGTACGGATTCCGAGAAGTAGGTGCCGCCGTGCACAATACGGTGACCAACTGCCTCGATCTCGGCCATACTCTTTACACAACCATGCTCAGCATCCAGCAGCGCATCTACCACGTACTGGGTCGCTACCGTATGATTGGCCATCGGCAGCTCTGCCTTGTATTCCTTTTTGTTCAGCAAATTGGTGTGCGAAATAGCACCGATCGTGCTTTCGCCATTAATACCAATTCTCTCACAAAGCCCCTTGGCAACAACCACGTTGTTTGTCGTATCAAACATCTGATACTTCAAGGAGCTGCTTCCTGCGTTGACAACCAAAACGTTCATATCTATCCTCCGATATAATTATTCTTACCGTATTATTATAGAACATCTGCGCTTCAAATGCAAGATTTTTTTCAAAAAAAGGAACAAATAGGTAAAAAAGATGAAAAAAAGAAAGGTTGCCGCCGTTATTTGCGAATACAACCCATTTCACGAAGGACATGCGTGGCTTTTTCGCAACCTTCGTGGCGAGATGGGCGAGGATACAGCCATCGTTGCCATCATGAGCGGCAATTTTACCCAACGTGGTGAGCCGGCTATTTTTCCCAAGCAGATCCGTGCCGCCTGTGCCGTGCGCGGCGGCGCGGACCTTGTTTTAGAGCTGCCCTTCCCCTATTCTTCTGCCGGGGCGGAGCGCTTTGCCTCTGCCGGTGTTTGCATCGCCAACGCGCTTGGCGTGGTTGACACGCTATTTTTTGGCAGTGAGTGCGGCGATATAGCCCCTTTGATGCAGCTGGCCGAGCGATTAGAAGCCCCCGCATTTCTCGATGCTTATTTTTCAGTTGACGAGCACACCGGTATCGGCTGTGCGCAAAAGACTGAGGTGGCATACAAGGTCGTTTACGGCGAGAAAGATCCCTTATGCCCCCTTCTTCGCCAGCCGAACAATCTGCTGGGGGTGGAATATATACGCGCCCTGCTGCGTTGCCATAGCATCATTCGCCCGTTTACACTCCTGCGCCAAGGCATGAAGCATGACGAAACGGAAATAAAGCACGGCACAGCCACCACCAGCGCTGGCGCAGCAAGGCAACTTTTAGTCAAAGCTGACCAAAGAGATCAGGCTTTACAAATGCTGCCGGTGTATACAAGAGACATACTTAACACCGCGATCAAGGATGGTTCCATTCTTTCTTCAGAAAACCGCCTGCTTTCCTTTCTTTTGCTTTATTACCGTATCTGTCACCGCGAGGAGCTTATATGCTGCGACGGCATGAAGGGCGGCCTTGCTGATCGTATTCTTCGCGCAGCAAGCAACGCCGCTACGCCTGAAGATTTTTTTGCTGCTTTGCGCTCAAAAAACCATACCGATGCTTATTTGCGCCGCGCCCTGCTTTACGGCATGCTTTCCGTAAGCCGCGAGCAGCTCAACGCACCACCGGCATACACGCAGATCCTTGCCATGAACGAGTGCGGCAAAGAGGTATTAGCCTCAGCCAGAAGAAAAACGGCAATTCCACTCTTCAATCGCCCCTCAGCCATCCATCAATTACCCGAGGAGAAAAAAATTTCTTTGCGCGCCGATTCGATCTATTCAGCCCTGTTAGAACAGCCTTCGCGCCCCTGCGACCAGCTTCGCTATCAGCCCTACCGTGAAAATACATGAAAGATGACGATATCTTCTCGCGTACAAGCCCTTGACATTTTCGGAAAAATATAGTATCATATTCACACAAACGTTTGAAGCCACTTTGAAAGGAGTACTCATATGGCAGAGACTACGATCGGCATCAAGGGCAAATTCCTTGAATACAAGGGCAAGCCTCTTGTACGTAACGGCAACGATATTTACTACGGCGATCTGTCAGATAAATATCA
>JAZQVK010000061.1:0-5092 GCA_045631765.1 Eubacteriales bacterium | reverse complement strand
GATCCCAAAATCCATCTCAACGCCCCGGGCCGCCTGCTCGATCATATGATCAACCGGCACCGCCTCGGCCTCTTCCGCTGCCAAGGCAGCGCCCATGGCCGCAAAGAGATGGGCGTTTTGTGGGTCAACCACGTTTTCCGGCGTCAGACGTAGGGTACGGATAAAGGCGTTCTTCAGCTCCGGCAAAAAGTGCAGCGGACCGCCAAGAAAGGCTACGCAGCCGCGAATTGGCTTGCCGCAGGCAAGGCCGGAGATGGTTTGGTTAACGACTGCCTGAAAAATCGAAGCGGCCAGATCTGCCTTAGAGGCACCCTCGTTGATCAAGGGCTGAATATCGGTTTTGGCAAACACACCGCAGCGAGCGGCAATGGGATATATATTTTCGTAATGTGCCGCCTCGGCATTCAGCCCGGCAGCATCGGTCTGCAAAAGCGCCGCCATTTGGTCGATAAACGAGCCGGTGCCGCCGGCGCAAACGCCGTTCATGCGCTCGTCAAGACCGCCCTTGAAATAGATGATCTTGGCATCCTCGCCGCCCAGCTCAATGGCCACGTCAGTCTGCGGATAGCTGTGCTTCAAGGCCGAAGCAACCGCCACAACCTCCTGCACAAAGCCAATGCCCATCGCGCGACCAAGGTTGATAGAGCCGGAGCCCGTGATCTGTGCGCGCAGGCGCACGCCACCAAGCTGCGCCCGCGCCTCACCTAACATATCGGCCAATGTTTGCTGGGTGCGCGCCATATGGCGCCTGTATTCTCCATATATGATCCGGTCTTCTTCATTCAGAATGACCAGCTTTACCGTCGTAGAACCGATGTCGATTCCCGCTCTGTATTCCTTCATAAATGTCCTCCGTAACGAACAGGGTTACGCTTTGTTATGACACAAAAAGTCAAAATTTTCTATCATATTTTATCAACTTTTTCCGCCACCTTTTATGAACTTTTTATCACCCAAGCAAAACGTCGGAGACCAGCATCAAGCAAAATCCAACCAGCAAAGCGTAGGTTGCCCCGCGCTCGCTGCCGTGGGCGTGCGTTTCGGGGATCATCTCATCGCTGATCACGTACAGCATCGTGCCCCCTGCAAAGGCCAAGGCAAACGGAAGGATGGCAGAAGCCAAGCTCACAGCAAAGTAGCCAATTAACGTGCCAAGCACCTCAACAAGACCTGTAATCAAAGCAAGCAGCAGCGTTCTCTTGCGGCTAACGCCGGCTGCCAGCATAGGGCCGATGATAACCATCCCCTCGGGGATGTTTTGCAGGGCGATGCCGCCGGCGATCACAAGCGCCTCGGCCGTGTTTCCTGCACCAAAGCCAACGCCGGCAGCAATACCCTCAGGCAGGTTGTGAATGGCAATGGCCGTGACAAACAGCAGCACACGATTCAGGTTTTCGTTGCCGCCATGCATCTCTTGATCGGCGCCAACCATGTGGTGCATGTGCGGCACCAGCTTATCCATCAGGTTCAGGCATACGGCACCAACAAAAATACCGGCCACCGTGATGATCAAGCCAAATTTTCCACCATATTCGATAGAAGGCACGATCAGGCCAAGCACCGCCGCCGCCAGCATCACACCAGCCGCAAAGGCCAGCACGATATCGCTGAAGCGGTGCGAAATATTCTTAAAGGCAAAGCCGATCAGCGCGCCGATCAGTGTGGCACCTCCCACACCCAGCGCAGTCAATAATACAAGATCCATGCTTGTTCTCCTTTGTTAATAAGGCTTGCGAAGTGGGCACTCCTGCAAAAGGGGTATGCCAAATTTCTCAGCAAAGGCTCTTCCCTGTTCGATCTCGGCGGGGGCAGCCATGCGGTGCACATGGTGCGCATCACAGCCGAGGATGGCGACGTTGCCACACTCCGCGGCGATCTGCCAGAATTTATCTACCGTATAATGTCTCCCCTCCGATAGGCCAAGCAGGTTGATCTCCAAGGGGATATCCAGCTTCTTGGCCGCCAGACACAGCCTGGTTATTTCACGTCGGTAGATGGCATCATCCCCCACGTAGTGAATCAGGTCCGGGTGCGCAACGTAGGAGATGAGACCGGTCTCAATGGCCGCGATCACCTGGTCAACGTAGCGTTTCAGCACGCCCTCATCCTCTGTTGCCGCGCCGGAATAGGGATCCCCTTGCTCCTCGTTACCGATGAAATGCTGGCCAAGGATCAAGTAATCTACCGGATACGGGCGGATAACCGCAAGCAGATCGGCAAATACGGCCGGATAATATTCTACCTCCAGGCCGATCAGCAGCTCGATCTGAGAGCGGTATTTCTCACGCAGGGCGAGCAGCGTTTCCATATAATCGGGAAACTGCTCCAGCGTCATGCGAAAGCCGGAATAGTGCCCATCGTGAAACGGCATGGGCGCGTGGTCAGCAAAGCCGAGCACGCGAACACCGCGCTCGATCGCCAGCTGGATATATTCCTCTTCTGTGCCGCTTGCATGGTTGCAGCGCCACGTATGGGTATGATAGTTTGCAATCATTTGTTTTTTCCTTCACGTTCAAGTAAATGTGCGCACGACCCGGCAAAGCCAAGCGTGCGCACTGATGTCTGCTTAAAATTAAATGCCGATATCTTCCATAAAGCGCAGGATGCCGGTTGCCCATGCGTGGCAGAAGGAATGGCGGAAGCCCACGTAACAGAAGGCACCGTAATCGCCATGCAGGTCCTTTTCCCCTTCTACGGGCAGCTCATCAATACGACCGGAGCCCTCCAGCCAATCAAGATGAAAGTCCTCCCAAAAGGTGGTTGCACCGCGAGAAAGCATGCCGTTATAATATGTCTTCATCAGATCTAAGGCTGCCTCCTTGCCGCAGTAGCGTGCATAGGCGGTCAGGATATAGTAGCTCATAAAGGTAGACATACCGTCTGCCCCCAAGCGCCTCATCAAGACAATATCCTCACGCGGCAGCTCACCCAGGGCAAAATACTTCAGAGCTGCTACCTGCATCGAGTGCGTTACAACAATTGGCTTTTTCTGCAAACGCTTCGTTAGCTCAACGGCATTTCCTGTAGGATAAGCCATGGCAGAAAAGAGATAGGATGCTTTTTTGGCCATCATCAGCAGAATGGCGTGCACACCGGCTTCCTCATCCGGCTGGCCATGCGTCGGCCAATCGACCAAAACCATTCCGTTCAAACGAATGCTTCCGTCTTCATCGACGCACTGCAAGAACTGCTTTACCACGTCCTGCGCGTAGGCCAGGTTATCTGCCACCAGATCTGCGCAGCCGGTACGGGCATAGTAATCGGCCAAGGTGATGATCCACCAGGCGGAATAAGTAGTAATACCGCACATCCAAGTGCCGATTGGGGTGGTCTCACGCATGAAATTCAGCGAGTTATCCATCATCGGCACGCGGCCGTACAGCGTTGTAAGCGCCAGCATCTCGGGGTGCATATCACCGATCCATACCAGGCGGTCACGCTTAACGCCATCCCACACGTATTCCCCTGCCGAGCAAAGGTCGATCGTGCGCTTAGCGGCACGGTAAATATCAGCCACCACAGGATCCTTGCCGCGGTACTGATAGCGCGTAGGCAGATCAATGGTCTGCCCCTCGGCTAATACGGCATGCAGCAGCACCTCTGCATCGTCCTCTAAGAAGTCAAGCCTTGCAAAGCGAAAGCCGGACTGCCCATAACACCCATCAGAGTAGCTGGTAAGCACGATCTCAAAATCACGCGGCTGGTGGTCGTTACAAGCACCGCGCTCACCAATCTCGGCGCAGCATTCCGAGGCGGATTCACCAAAGCGAACACGCACACGCGTTGTTGCCAAGGCACCGTTTTTCTTCACCTCGCGGCACAAAATGCGCAGCGTGGCGCGTGCCTCGATGCCGAAATCAAGCAAAATGGATGCACGGCCAGCAATACGCGTATATTCCTTGGTCGGCGTACCAAGCAAAATCTGGCGTGGCACCTCGATCTTCAGGTTTTCACCATAGGTGATATCCCCTTCCTCCAAAAGGAGGCGCTTGGGCCAGAGATACTCTTTTTTGATCATGGTAAAATTCTCCCTTTTGCCGTTTTACGCGCGGCGGGCAATCGTTTCCTTTGCGCGAGCAGCAATGCTCTCGGCAGTCAGATTCATAAACGTCAGCATTTCACCGGCGGAAGCGGAGCGACCGTAGCAATCCGGCACGCCAACACGGGTAACCGGTACCGGGCAGCTCTCAGCCAGGGCTTCGCATACGGCACCGCCAAGGCCACCGACGATGCTGTGCTCCTCTACCGTAACGATAGCGCCGGTCTCACGCGCAGCCTTTTCAAGAATAGCAGCATCCAGCGGCTTAATCGTGGGCATGTTGATCACACGCGCAGAAATACCTTCTGCCTCCAGCAGCTTTGCTGCCTCCAGCGCGATGTGGGTCATGTAGCCGGTTGCTACGATAGTAATATCCTTACCATCAGCAAGCGTATAGCCCTTGCCGATCTCAAACTGATAGCCCTCTGCATTCACAGCGGGAGCCGCAGCACGGCCAAGGCGGATATAAACAGGGCCGTCATGCAGGATAGCGGCCTCAATAGCGGCGCGCGTTTCAAGTGCATCTGCCGGGTTGAGAATAACCATGCCGGGGATGGTACGCATCAAGGCAATATCCTCGTTGCACTGGTGGGTAGCACCGTCTTCACCAACGGTAACGCCGGCATGCGTAGCGGCGATCTTCACATTCAGATGGGGGTAACCAACCGAGTTGCGCACCTGCTCGTAAGCACGGCCGGCGGCAAACATAGCAAAGGAGCTGGCAAACGGGATCACACCCGTAGTTGCGATACCGGCAGCTACCGAGATCATATTACCCTCGGCAATGCCGCAATCAAAGAAGCGCTCAGGATACTTTTTCTTAAACACGCCGGTCTTGGTAGCGGCAGCCAGATCGGCATCCAGTACTACGAAATCATATTTTTCCGCCAGCTCTACGAGTGCGTTACCGTAGGCCTCGCGGGTTGCCATTTTTTCTGCCATCTTATTTGCCCTCCCCATTCAGTTCTGCCATTGCCTGTGCGTACTCATCAGCGTTCGGCGCCTTACCGTGCCAATCTGCCTTGTCCTCCATAAAGGAAACGCCCTTGCCCT
>JAZQVK010000060.1:0-6353 GCA_045631765.1 Eubacteriales bacterium | reverse complement strand
CTTACGGGCAAGTGATGTTGCCTTCGGTAATGATGTATACTGCGTAAATGATGTTACGCCTGACGGCGTAGTGGGCAAGCATCACATCATTGCGACCGTCGGGAGCAACATCATTATGAGCGAAGCGAATAACATCACTTTTGCGCAAGCAAAAACATCATTCTTTTATCTCCCGAAAGTAAAAAGGAAGTATAACACACTACACCTTGCAGGCAAGGAAGTGTGCAAAAAGGACGAGGAAAACCTCGTCCTTTTTGAGTTGAATATAAACCTGCTTTACGGTAGGTACCCCAAGCCGCTGCTTTTTTCTGTATTCGATATTATTCGCCGAGAACCACGATCTTGAGGCCCTGCATGCTGATGTTCATTTCCATCGCATCGTTGATGTCGGCCAGGGCGTACTTGTGGGTCAGAAGCTCCTCTACCGGCAGGCCGTCCTTCTGTGCTTCCTTCAGCATGTCGCACGCCTGCATCCAGTCCTTGGCCTGGTAGGTCCAAGAGCCGATGACCTTGATCTCCTTGTTGCAGATATCCTGGTGCGGGTTGTAGGTGGTATCACCGTTATCTACAAAGAAGCCCAGCTCGCACATCGAGCCGCCGCGGCGAACGTACTTCCAGATGGTGCTGGCTGCCTTAGGCGAGCCGGTGCACTGGAAGGCCATATCGGCGCCCTTGCCACCGGTGATCTCCTGAATGCGGGCAACGGCATCCTCCTTTAAGAAGTTGACTGCGTAGGCAGCACCCAGCTTCTCAGCCATAGCAAGACGCTTCTCATCCCCGTCTACGGCGATGATGTTGCGCACGCCCATGGTGCGAACGGCGGTCAGCAGCAGCAGGCCGATCGGGCCACAGCCCTGTACCAGCACGTAAGAGCCCTGCTTGAAGTTGAAGATCTGCTTTGCCTGCTCAACGGCGTGGATAACCACGGCAGCCGGCTCGATCAAGGTGCGCAGGTCTACGTCCATATCGCTGACGTTGAAGATCACGCCGCCCTCGTTGATCTTGATGTATTCGCCAAACCAACCGTTGAAATTCTTATAGGCTGCTTCGCCGGGCATCAGACCAAAGATCTCGCCGCCGGGGCAAAGATGAATGTGCTCGGGGTCGTTCTTGCAGGTGTCGCAAACGCCGCAGGGCTTCAGACCGGTTACGATCTTGTCGCCAACTGCCAGCGGCTTGCCATAATAGTCGGTCGTTACGTTTTTACCCAGCTTGACTACCGTGCCGGTGCCCTCGTGCCCCAGCTCTACGGGAATGTAGCCAAAGGGATCGCCCTTGTACTCGTGCACGTCGGTGCCGCAGATGCCCGTCTGCTCAACCTTTACCAGAACCTCGTTGTCGCCGATTTCAGGAACGGGAAGCTCAAAGATGTCGATCTTCTTTGCGCCGGTGAGAACGGCTACTCTTGCCTTCTCGGGAATGTTGAAGTTTGCCATAATTTCTTCCTCCTATGTTATCTGCGCCATGCGCTTACTTCGATTATAGCACGGCACCCGTGCCCTGTCAATAGGTTTTTGATATTTTTTTGACGAACTTTGCAGGAAATTTGTTACTTGCCATCAAAGAAGAAGACCTGCTCCAGCAGCGGCTGGGCGCCGGTGACGGGGTCAGTATCCATGACCATCACGTCCTTCATGTATTCGTTCCAGCGTGCAACCACCGGGCTCTCTGCCTGCACGCGGCCGGCCTCGGCCACGCTGTCACATTCGTAGTAGCCAAACAGGCACTCTCCCTCGCACCAGATGGTGTAATTACGGATGCCGGCGGCAGCCAGCACGGCCTTCAGCTCAGGCCAGATGGCGTTGTGGCGGCGGACGTATTCTTCCTTTTTACCGGGCAGCAGGCGTGCCCGCCAAGCGTAGCGTTCCATCTCTTTCTCCTGTTTAGGGTGCCTCAAAGGCAACCAGCGCGCCGAGAAGATCGGCATAGCGGACAAGCAGCTCCTCGTATGCATCCGGATCCCAGGCTTGATTCATCACGCCCGCACGGCGCATACAGAGAATGGTGTTTTCCGGCAGGTCGGCAAAGGTGGAAAAATAGCGACCAAAATCGGTATCCTTTAAGAAAAAGCCGTCGTTCTCGTATTCGTTTTGCGGGATCGCCTCTGCCGGCAGATAGGCCGTCAGCGGGTCAAGGAGATCATTTTCACGGAAGTATTGGAAAATGGTGGGGTCAAGCAGGCACAGGCACATTTCGCCGGTCATGATATCGGCATCCAGCATGTCACGGTTGTCTTTAAGCAGGTTGGTGCTGATGTAGATCTTTTCTTCATCCGGCTTGCTCTCGTTTTCAACACGAATCGCCTCGAGCTGCTCTTGGCTGAGCAGGAAGAGGGGGGTGTAGGAGAGGATCTTTTTCCCGTCTCCATTATAATCGTCGGCCATGGCGAGGAAGGCCTCGTCTACCCCGGCCACGGTCACGGAGCTATCGCAGGCGAACCAGGGGCCGGCATATAGCAGGTCAACGTCGTAGCTGTTGCGCGTGCTGCATTGGCGCAGGCAGATCACGGTTACCACCAGCAAAAAGGCGGCTACCAGAATGGCAAATTTGTGGTGGAACCAGGTGTGCTTCAGCCAGCCAAGAAAGCCCGGCTCGCGGGCGATGACCGCCTCGGCGCCGTCGCCCTCTTTGATGCCCGGCTCAAAATGCGCCAGGCGCTTGGCCGCAATGCTCTCCTCTATCTCGCCGCTCTCTTGCGGTCTTTTTTCGTTTTCGTTTTCCATTTCGGTCTCCTTTGGAAGCGTTGTACGTCTCCAGTATATCACGCGGCGGTGAATTTATCAATACGTTTCGGTGAAATTTTCGTGTACGCCATTCCTCCATCTAACGAAGCCTCCCTCCGGGAGGGAGGCCTGTTTCGCCTGCGGCGAAAAGATCCTTCACCCCACAAGGGGGTTCAGGATGACAGGTTGAATAAGGTTGGTACGGCTTACCTTGTAGGGACCGACGTCCCCGGCGGTCCGCCCCGGTGCCAATTTGCGATAGCAAATGGGTTCCGTGCGGTTACGCCGTTCAGAGAACCGGGCTGTGGCAGGCAGTCCCTCTTTAACCCCTATCGGCGTTGCACCGAATGTGGCAACGAAAGACCAGGAAACGCCTAAGCCTTTTCATTTATTATAAAAATCCTTAAAGGTTTTTGCGGGGTTTGGGGTGCTTTTTGCAAAAAGCACCCCAACGTCTCCTCCCCCCCTTTCCCACGCAAAAAGACCCCTGTTTTCACAGAGGTCTTTTCTCGTATCCTTAATTTTCCGGCTTCATGGTCGGGAAAAGCAGCACGTCGCGGATAGAGGCGCTATCGGTGAGGAGCATGACCAGGCGGTCAACACCGAAGCCCAGGCCGCCTGTGGGCGGCATGCCGTATTCGAGCGCGTTGATGAAATCGTAATCCACCTCGGCGTGGCAGGTCGGCTCGGCGGCCAGCTTAGCGGCTACCTGGCGCTCGAAGCGCTGGCGCTGGTCGATGGGATCATTGAGCTCCGAGAAGGCGTTGCCAAACTCGGTCGCGTTGATAAAGTACTCAAACCGCTCGGTAAAGGCCGGCTCGGTGGGCTTACGCTTAGCAAGCGGGCTGTTCTCTACCGGGTAATCGTAAATGAAGGTGGGCTGGATGAGATTCTCCTCTACGTAGGCATCAAAGAACTCGACCAGCACGGCGCCCTTGGTCGCATCGGCCGGCACCTCTACGTGCTTGGCCTTGGCGGCGGCGCGGGCTTCCTCATCACTCTGCCATTCGTAGTAATCCACGCCGGCATACTTCTTCACCGCCTCGACCATCGTCAGGCGCTGCCAGTTGCCCATGTCGATCTCCTTGCCCTGGTAGGTGATCTGGCGTGTGCCGCAGATGCGGTCGCACAGGCGCTTGTAAAGCTCCTCGACCAAGTCCATCATGCCCTGGAAATCGGTGTAGGCCTGGTAAAGCTCGACCGTGGTAAATTCCGGGTTGTGCTTGGTATCCATGCCCTCGTTACGGAAGATGCGGCCTACCTCATAGACGCGATCCATACCGCCCACGATCAGGCGCTTGAGGTACAGCTCGGTCTCGATACGCAGGTACATATCCATATCCAGCGTGTTGTGGTGGGTGATGAAGGGGCGGGCGGCGGCACCGATCTCACACGGGGTAAGGATAGGCGTATCGACCTCTAAGAAGCCCTTTTCATCCAGATAGGCGCGGATCTCGCGCAAAATCTGCGAGCGGCGCACGAAGGTCTCCTTAACCTCGGGATTCACGATCAGATCCACGTAGCGCTGGCGGTAGCGCAGGTCGGTATCGGTGAGTCCGTGGAACTTCTCCGGCAGCGGCAAAAGCGACTTGGAAAGCAGGGTGATCTTGCAGGCGTGGAGTGATACCTCACCCGTCTGGGTGCGGAACACAAAGCCCTCGACACCGATGATATCACCGATATCCCACTTCTTGAAGCCGGCGTAGACCTCCTCGCCTACGTCCTCACGGCGGACGTACAGCTGCATCTTGCCGGTGCTATCCAGCAGGTGGGCAAAGGATGCCTTGCCCATCACGCGGCGGGAGACCATGCGACCTGCCAGGCGCACGCGCGCACCGGCAGAGGGGTCCTCTACGTCTACGTAGCTCGCCTTCAGGCTCTCGCTGTCTGCGGTAACGTCATACTTGGTGATCTCGTACGGGTTCTGCCCGGCGGCCACCAGGGCGGCCAGCTTTTCACGGCGAACGGCCAGCTCGCTGGTGGCGTTCGGGGTGGCCTGCTGCTGATTTTCTCTGTTGTCTTGCATTGCTTTTCCCCTCTCTTTTAGCGGGTAACGTTCAGAATTTCCAGGCGGAAGGTATTGCCGTTGGGCGCGGTAAATTCTACCGTTTCGCCAACGCGGGAGCCCTTGATGGCGGCGCCGATGGGCGATTCATCCGAGATCTTGCCGTTGAGCGGGTCAGCACCGAAGGAGCCTACCAGCGTGTAGGTCACGATCTTGCCGGTCTCTAAGCGGCGCACCTCAACGGTGGAGCCGATGTTGGCAACGCCCTCGTCGAGCTCGCTCTCGTCCATGACGTGAGCGTTGGCGATCATATACTCCAGCTCGGCAATGCGGGCAGCGATCTTGCCCTGCTCCTGCTTTGCCTCGTCATACTCGCTGTTCTCGGAAAGGTCACCGTAGCTGCGGGCGGTCGAGATATCCTTTTTGTTTTCCTCGCGCTTTACCTTGTAAAGCTCCAGTTCCTTTTGCAGCTCGGCAAATTCTGCGGGGGTGTAGTTCTTAATTTCAGCCATGATCCTTCTCCATATCTATGAAAAAATATTTTTATTCCGCGGTCAGCAGCCCAAGCGCTGCATTCAGGGGTGCATCCTGCTCTCTCGGCAGCAGGTAAATGGTGGTTTCCGCATATTCCTCGGCAACCGGGGCGGAAATATCCGGCGCAAGGCCGGTTCCCTCGTAGGACGTGCCGGAGGGGGGCAGATAGTCGGCTACGGTGACGGTGATATACGAGCCGTCGTTCAGACGGTAGCCGGTCTGCATGGTGCATTTGCCAAAGGTGGTCTCGCCGATCAGGGTGGCGTAGCCGTGGTCGCGCAGGGCGCCGGCAAACAGCTCGGCGGCGGAGGCGGTGTGGCGGTTCTGCAGCACCACGATGGGCAGGGTCAGCTGCTCGTCATCCTCACTGTAATAGGCCGTTTGGCCGTTGTTTTCGTTGCCGTAGGCCAGGCTGATCAGCAGCTTGCCCTTGGGTAGGATACGATCCAGCACGCTGACGATCGAGGAAAGATAGCCGCCGGTATTATCGCGCACGTCAAAGACCAGCCCGCTGATCCCCTCGCTTTGCAGGGCAAGGAGCGCAGCCTCTAACTGCTCGGCCGTTTTGGCGTTGAAGGAGAGTAGGCGCACGTAGCCGATCCTTTTCCCGTTTTCGGTGTAGGTGCGGTAGATCACGCTGTCGGCATCCACCTGGCGGCGCACCGCCGTCAGCGTTAAGGTCTCTTCCCCACGCGCAACGGTCAGGGTAATGGTGGTATCCGGCTCGCCGGCTACCAGCGCGCGGGCAGCCTCGTAGCCGATCTCGGCAACGGCCTGGCCGTCAATGGCCACGATCCTGTCACCGGCCAGCAGCCCGGCCTCCCTCGCGGGTGAGGCTGAATGCACGTGCAGCACGAGCATGGCGCCCCCGGCGGGGTCCTCGGTGCTGACAACGCCGATGCCGCAGCGAATGCTGGCATTCATGCTGGCAGCAAAATCGCGGTATTCGGCTGGGGTGTAGAATTTCGCATACACGTCGCCGGCCGCGGCGATATAGCCCTCGGCCATGCCGGCCTGTAGCGCGTCGTTTTCCGGCAGGGTGCCGGCGTAATTGGTGCGGTAAAGGAAATCAATAAAGAGCAGCCGCTCGG
>JAZQVK010000059.1:0-5638 GCA_045631765.1 Eubacteriales bacterium | reverse complement strand
GATTCCCGACAGGTTGGCAGCTTTTCAGTTGAAGACAAGCGTGAAATGAAATATAGTTATATAAGCGATTGGGAAATGTATCTTTCGGCAGATTGCCAAACCGTATTGATTGTGGCACCGTATATAGCGACGGACAATCGCGCGAAAACCGCAGTGATCGCGCTGGATGTTTCCGACCCTACTCACATACGAGAAAGCGGCCGTATCACGATCGATGGCAGCTATCACTCCTCTCGCTTGGTGAATGGCGAGCTTTTGGTATTCAGCGAGTTTTGGGTGGCCAATAATCCGAATTTTTCTGACGAACGCTCGTTCGTGCCACAGATCGATACCGGCAGCGGCGAGCAGAGCATACCGATTGATGGCATTGTGTATCCCGAAAGGCTGGAATCCTCGCGGTATATGGTTGCTTGTAAGATAGCAGAGAAGGAGCTTTCCTTGCTTGACAGTATGGCGTTTCTTTCCTATTCCGACGTACTTTATGTATCAGCTGAGCACGTCTATGCCACACGCGCCTATACCGAAACTATCGAAAAAAATGGGCTTTTCTATACGCAGGAAATGACCGAGATCGCCTGTGTTTCTTACGGTGACGAGAAATTCGAGCAGTTGGGAACGGTCTCTGTCGCGGGTAAGGTGCTCAATCAATACAGTATGGATGCCTATAACGGTATTTTGCGTGTTGTCACAACCACCGATCTATTTGTATTTGCACGTGATCCCGGCATGGGATCGCCGGTTTTAGAGCGCAAGCAAAGTGCCGATCTATACTGCATCGATCTGGCCACCTGGCAGACCGTAGCAGCGGTTACCGGTTTTGCCCCGGATGGTGAATCGGTACAATCGGTTCGCTTTGATCGGGATGCCGCCTACGTTTGTACCGCTATCATACAGCCGAGACCAATCGACCCGGTTTTCTTCTTTGATCTGCACGATCTTGATCACATCACTTACAAGGATACCGGCACCATCGAGGGCTATTCACATGCACTTGTCAACTTTGCCGATGGCTTTTTACTCGGCATCGGTGTTGGTGATTTTTGGAGCACCTTTAAGATCGAGGTGTATGAGGAAAGTGATACGGGTGTTGCCTCCCTCTGTGAATATGTGGTAGGAAACGCAGATTTTTCTACGGATTATAAGGCCTATTATATCGACCGCGCCAATCAGCTGATCGGCTTTGGTGTTACCACCAACGATTACGAGGCCGGTGAGGGAAGCCGCTATATCCTGCTCTGCTTTGATGGATATGAGCTGCACGAGCGGGTAGATATACCGCTATCTGGCCAGAATGACAATAAGCGCGGCGTATATATAGATGGCTATTTGTATGCGCTGGCATCAAATGATTTTCAAGTTGTCTTTGTTGGGTAATAAAAACAAGGTGCATCCTCCGTTCTGGAAGATGCACCTTGTTTTATTTTTCGCCACAGCCGCCAAACATATGCGTCATGTCCGCCCATAGCTTGCCTTCGCCGTTGCGGCGAAAACCGATCGCTGTAATGATCCTTGCATCAGCCGCATCCTCGGCACAGTAGGCCTGGTGAATGCCGCACAGATCAATAAAATTCAGCATGGCACGCCCCATTAAAAACAGGGCTTCAAAATCATCAAGATCCTTGATCAGGGAAATGCTTTTGATGTAGCCGGCGCCCTCCAGCATGGTAAACTGGGCTACGCCGATAAATTTTCCGTTGTCCTTAGCAGAATAGGCCATGCATTCCGCATCATATGCCACGCCGCATTGTGCGCAGTAGGCCTCCTGCTCCTCTTTGCTTTGTATGGGTTTGATCTCCAGCATGTCAGTCCTTTGTGCTCCTATACAAATATTCAACCTCTTCCGGCTCTAAATGTCTCCATTTTCCTACGGAAAGGCCGTTTAATTTCAGTTGGCCGATCGCCACGCGAGAAAGACGCCGAATGGTAATGCCGGCTGCATCGCACATCTTTCTAATCTGGCGATTTCTCCCCTCATAGAGAGACATATGCAGCACCGTATCCTCTTCCTCCGGCGAGACCTTAACGTCTACCGGCTGGATCTCATATCCGTCGATCACCATAGGGGAAGAGAGCTTAGCAATCTGCTCCTCGGTCGGATGGCCGTCTACCTTTACACGGTAGATCTTGGGAATGCTGTGCTTGGGGTGCGTCAGGCGATTGGTGAGCTTGCCATCATCCGTTAACAGCAAAAGCCCCTCCGATACGCGGTCTAATCGGCCAATGGGGTATACGCGGGCGTTTACCCCCTCCAGCAGATCGGTCACGCAGCGGCGCCCCTGCGGGTCACTCATAGAGGTGATATAGCCGCGCGGCTTGTTTAGCATAATATAGGTGTATTGCTTGTGGTGCTGCGCTTGCACGCGCTTGCCTTGATACGTAACCGTATCGTGCGATGGGTCAACCTTGTCGCCCACCTTGGCCGTTACGCCGTTCACAGCAATATCACCGGCTGCCAGTGCCGCTTCACAAGCGCGGCGCGACATGATGCCATTGTCTGAAAAAAACTTTTGAAGTCTGATCTTTTCCATGTCTACCTATTCCAAATACTTTTTATTTTATCCCAAAGGGTTTCGTGTACGGGTGCTTTTGCAACGGCGTGCTCGGCGAGCAGCGGCAGCGTTGCTATCGTTTCGCCGCTTTTTGTATAGCGAATAACCCCTAAAACGTCACCGCGCCGTATCGGTGCGGCAGCAAAACGGTTCATTTCTAACCGGGCTTTGATTTCCTTACCGTCCTTTTCTACCACGACTACGGGCGTTGACCGTGCAGAAATCGAGACGGCCGGCAGAGTGCCGCCGATAACGGGAAGGGAAAAGACGGTTCCTTGGCAGTCGTTCAAAACGCGCCCCTCGTAGCGAGAAAAGCCGTAATCCAGCATGGCGGTATGGTCGCGCCAGTCATCCGGCGCATCCAGCGTAACGGCAATGAGCAGCATACCGTCTCGCTCTGCCGCGCTGACAAGGCAACGCCCGCTGATCTTGGTAAAGCCGGTCTTGACACCTACGCAGTCATCATAGCTGCGTAGCAGCTTGTTGTGATTGGAAAGGGAGCGTGGCTTGCTACCGTCTGCGGCGCAAATCATCTTGTTCTTGGTCGAAACGATGCGGAAAAACGCTTCGTTTTCCATCGCGGCTGCCGTTATCCTGGCTAAATCATATGCCGTTGTATAGTGCTGTGGGTCTGCCAAGCCGTGCGGATTAGTAAAATGTGTGTCATGCAGACCTAAGGTCTGCGCGCGGGTGTTCATCAGCGCTGCAAAGCCGTCAATGCTGCCGGCCACGTGAATGGCAATGGCAGCTGCTGCGTCATTGGCGCTTTCGAGAAGCAGGGCGTAAAGCAGATTTTCCATCGTCTGCACCTCGCCTGCCTGCAAATAAATGGAGGATCCTTCAATTCCGGCTGCCTCGGCGGCGACGATGACCTCCTCCTCCGGCCTGCTGTTTTCCAGCGCAACAAGTGCGGTCATAATCTTAGTGGTGCTGGCCATCGGATGGCGGCGGTTTGCGTTTTTATCATATACCAGGCAGTCTAATGCCGGTAGATAAACGCAAGCGCACTCTCCGGAAACGGATGGATATTCCGCGGCAGATGCAGGAAATGTCGGCAATAGCACAAGCAGCCCCAAAGCAAGGGCTAAAAAACGTATCAAGCGTGGCAAGGGTACTCTTCCTCTCGTTTTTTTGCTTTATTGTACGCGAAAGAAAGGGCTTGTACCCCTAAAAAATGCAGGAAAAGATGGTAGTTTATTCTGCAGAAGGCTCCTTGCCGATCTCTTCAATGATTTCCTCGGCAGGATCTTCAGCTTCCTTTTTCTTCTTTTTATCAGAGCTGAATACGCGTTTGATGCGCTCTAAAATGTCAGGGGAACGCTCGATAAACGCAGTAACCTTATCTACGGTATCAACCGCGCCGGCAGAATTGGCCGGGCCGGTGATCGGCAGTAACTGAATATTACCATCCGGCGCAATGATCAAGAAGGCAACAGGGGCAACGGTAATACCCGTTCCGCCACCACCGCCAAAGTTTTGCTTGCTATGCTCGGCGGCCTTTTTGCCATTGTAATCAATGCCGCCGGAGGCAAAGCCCATCGAAATTTTAGAAACGGGAATGACCGTTGTGCCACCCGGGGTAGTGATCGGATTGCCGATAACCGTTTCACCGTCGGCCAGCGCCTTGATCTTTTCAAGAGACGTGCCAATAATGTCGTTGAGTTTGCTTTCTGCCATGGTTTTTCCTCCTTATTTTGAAAGGGAATTTTGCCTGTGCATGCTGACGAGCAGATAGTGATAAAAGAAACGAATGCCTATATCAATGATCTCATATACACGCAACGAGAAGAGAAGCTTGCACGAGACCTTGCTTTTTTCGGCTAAAAAATCCGGCTCGACCCGCACGTCCGCTCGGTAGCTGTGGTGCAGGTTGGTGTGGTTGCTTAAAATTTCCATGACGTATGCCACCGTTTGACTCACAATGCCGGTAGCAATCGCAGTCTGCGCGGCATCCCCCGTGGCCACGATAACGTGCAACCGCGCCACATCAATGCGGAAATGATGTAGAATGCGTTTATATAGCCGTGAAAACAAATACTGATACGTTCGCATGCTCTCCTTGAGCGGCCGCTTCTTTTTTGCGCTTGCCCTTCCTTGCGACTTAGGCTTGCTTTGGGCTTCCTTTTTTCGTTGTGCAAGAAGCCGCTTGCGATAGCGGCGGTAGGTGTAGCGGCGAAGAGAAACACGCTTTTTTCGCGGATACAGGGGAAAACGAAAAAACAAGACGCGAAGCGTGGCAGATACCTCTTCCGTATATGAGAGTACGATGCGGATGCGTAGCAGGGCAAGCGCGATCAGCACACATAAAACCGCCGCAGCGATATACCAGCCTGTCATAGCATCCCCTCCGTTCTGCCGTGGTTTATCTTCTCGCTATTCTAATTCTTCCGGCGTTTCTCCAATGGCGGCCGCTGTAGGATCGGGGCGGCGTTCTTCATCGTCCACATCATCCATAGCAGCGCTGGTATCAATCGTTAGCTGATTTTCATCGGTATCGATCTCCATTTGCATCTGCTTGCCAAGCTTGGCGAGTAGCTCTGCGGCCTCATCTGAGGAAACACCCGGCAGATCAGCAATCGAAGAAAGGCCGAAGCAACGCAAAAAGTCCGGCGTGGTACCGTATAGCATCGGTCTGCCGGGGGCATCTAAGCGCCCCTTAGATTCGATCAAGCCGCGCTCAAGCAGCGAGCCGACGGCATAGCTGGAATCGACCCCACGCACCGTATCTACGTAAGAGCGGGTAACCGGCTGGTTATAGGCAATGATAGCCAGTGTTTCGATCGAGGAATTAGAAAGATTGCCGTTATGCCGTATCCCCAGCGCTTCGCGGATAAAGGGAAGATATTGCTGCTTGGTGCAAAGCTGGCAGCAATCATCAAAGGCAAGCATCATCACGCCGCGCGGCAGATCCGATTCATTATACCGGCAGGCGTAGGAATACACGATCTGCTTGGTTTTGGCAAGCGGCAGATCAAGCACGCGCGCCAGCACCGTGTAGGGTACGGCATGCCCGGCCGCAAACACAATGGCCTCGATCGCCTCGCCGGTCTCGGCGGGGAAGTCAATGATCTGCATCGGCTCAAGCGGCC
>JAZQVK010000058.1:0-4187 GCA_045631765.1 Eubacteriales bacterium | reverse complement strand
GTATGCGGTTGCGCTCCAGGTCTGTACGTTTTCTGAGGGCCATTCGCGTATGCCCTTACATCTGTCCTCCTGGCGTCCGCCGTATATGGTACCGTTTATGGGGTGATATATTTCAGCAAACTGATAGTATCTGACTGCATTTTCGGTCTGGCAGGAAAGCTCGTAATCGAACTTTTCAATGTCACCGCAGGATGCGGCGGCATCCGCCCAGAATCCCTGAACGTGAGGCCAAACGGTACCGCTGTGACGGCCGAATCCCATTCCGTCGGGAGTGTCGTAGCGGCTGAAGCTGGGGTAAACACAGGTTATGCCGTGGTCGCTGACAGGTGTGTTTTTTAGGATCGCTCTCTTCTGTTCGTCGTCGGCGATGTCAAAGAGGATCGCAAAGGCAAGTCCCATGCCCTCGAGATGATCACATCCGCCGAACTGATCGTGTATATAGCGGTAATTTTGGTGATCGGCGTCCCAGAACACCTCATTTACAGCCTTTTTCATCTTTTCGGCCTTTCTGGCGTATTTTGCTTCTTTTCCAAGCTCTTTTCCCATCTTGTCGGCGAGTACATAGGCATAGTAGTAAAGGCAGTTTGTCGAAAGAGTGTGCATCGGAATGCCCACGCCGGTATCGACGCAATGCTCGCGGTTGCACTTTGAAAATTCGATGATACCACTCATGCCGTGACTTGCATAGATGTCGGGATAAGCCGCAACGCCGTCTCCGTAGCAGGCGGCACCGCGGAACAAGTTGAGTTCGGAAGAAAATTCTGTATTTTCGAAATGCTCAAGCGAGTTGCATACAGCCTCGTATGCCAGAGCCAAAAATTCCTTGTCGCCGGTGTAGAGGTACTGATACCACGCACCGATAGTCCAGATTATTCTGTCCCAATACTCACCGTCAATGAAATATCCCTTTTCGTTTTTGCCGACGACCGCTCTTAAGGTGTCGAGCGTAACCTCGGGACAGATAAGTCCGCCTGCGTTCCAGGTGTTGATAGATGCATCGCGAGTCCAGGGGGTAACGTATCCGAGTCCTGCGATCATAACCGGGCGTTCTTCGGTGAGAATACCGTCTTTGAAGGGGATTATATTTGCGGCCAGCGTCGAAATGGCCAATCTGTATGCAGTATTGATCTTTTTGTTGCTCGTAACCAAATAGGGGGCGTTCATAGAACTGAAAATTCCTTTCTGCTTTGTGATATGTCGTATATGGTGTCCATTGTATCATAAAAACAAAAAATAATCAATCACCTTTTGATAATTATTTTAAAAAGCCGATGTTTGACTTTAAAGACGGTTTCTCGTACAATTTCATTGTACGAGAAGGGGAAAGATATGCTTGAAAGAATTTACGTTGAAATAGGAAATATATGCAACCTTGACTGCTCCTTTTGCCAGAAAAGTATCCGCAAAAGCGGCAGATGAGCGAGGACGAGTTCGCCGAGATCTGCCGAAAGATCAAGGGACACACAAAATTTATATATCTTCACGTTATCGGCGAGCTTTTTTACATTCATCTAAGCCTTGTCAATTTTCCTGACAAGCACTGCATTTGTGGTCACAAATACAAAAATACGGCATATTTCGAAAGAGCTATGCCGTATTTTTTAAAACTGTCCTTTAGGGTACGACCCTAACGTTCTCCGTCTTTTTGATAGACGATCGGAATTAACCGTTGATCATCTTCTGCACTTCTGCAGCGAGATCGTCTTCCTTCTTCTCAATGCCCTCGCCCTTATCGTAGCGAACGAAGGAAACGACCTTGATCTCAGCACCCAGCTCCTTAGCGGAAGCGGCAACGTACTTGCCAACGGTGAGAGAATCATCCTTTACATAGCCCTGCTCAAGCAGGCAGTTGGTCTCGAAGTACTTGCCCATCTTGCCCTTAACAATGCCCTCGATCACATTAGCGGGCTTGCCGGCAAACTTGGGATCCTGCTCCATCTGCTTCTTCAGAATATCCATTTCCTCGTCAAGAGCCGACTGCGGAACGGATGCACGGTCAACGTACAGAGAAGGCATAGCAGCAGCCTGCAGAGCGATGTTCTTTGCAAAGGCAGCAAATGCCTCGGTCTCTGCAACGGCAGCGGGAGCTACGTCAAAGCTGATAACAACGCCGGTCTCGCCTGCGCCGTGGATGTAGGTGCTGACAGCGCCCTCAACCACAACAAAGCGGCGAATGCTTACCTTCTCGTGCAGAATAGCACCGCTGATCTCCTGCAGAGCCTCGTCTACCGAATTGCCGGCAGGCATAGCCTTGGTCATCAGCTCTTCAACGGTTGCGGGCTTGTTGGCAACGATGGTCTTCAGCAGATCCTTCATGAAGGTCTGGAAGGCATCGCCCTTAGCAGCGAAGTCGGTCTCGGTGTTTACCTCAGCCATGGCGGTTACGCCATTCTCGGTGTATACGGCAACAACACCCTCGGCAGCAATTCTGCTCTGCTTCTTAGCAGCGGTAGCCATGCCCTTCTCACGAAGGATCTTAATAGCCTCGGCAAAGTTGCCGTTTGCTTCGGTGAGTGCGTTCTTACAATCCATCATACCGGAGCCGGTCTGCTTACGCAGCTCAGCTACGTCTTTTGCGGTAAATGCCATGTTTTTAATCTCCTATTCGTATTTTATTTCCCGGGAAACTTATGCCTCTGTGGCAACCTCTTCTGCCTCAGCAGGTGCATCGGTCAGCTGCTCGCCGCCCTTTGCCTCGATCACAGCATCAGCCAGCGTGCCGGCGATCAGCTTAATAGCGCGGATAGCGTCGTCGTTGCCGGGGATGATGTAATCAGCATCCTCAGGGCTGCAGTTGGTATCTACGATAGCGATAACCGGAATACCCAGCTTCTTAGCCTCAAGAATGGCGATGTGCTCCTTGCGGGTGTCAACTACGAACAGTGCGGAAGGCAGGGTCTCCATGGTCTTGATACCGCCGTAGTTCTTCTCGAGATCGTCGATCTCCTTGATCTTCTTGGCAACTTCCTTCTTGGGAAGGAGAGCGAAGGTGCCATCCTCCTGCATCTTCTCCAACTCGTTGAGGCGGTTGATGCTCTTGCGGATGGTCTTGAAGTTGGTCAGCATACCGCCGGGCCAACGCTCGTTTACATAGTACATACCGCACTTCAGAGACTCTTCCTTAATGGTCTCGGCGGCCTGCTTCTTGGTGCCTACGAACAGGATGTTGCCACCCTCAGCAGCCACGCTGCTAACGAAGTTGTAAGCCTCCTCGAACTTCTTAACGGTCTTCTGCAGGTCAATGATGTGAATACCGTTTCTTTCGGTGAAGATGTACTCAGCCATCTTCGGATTCCACTTCTTGGTCGGGTGACCGAAGTGAACGCCTGCTTCAAGCAGCTGCTTGATGGATACTACGAACATAATATGTTCCTCCTTGGTTTTTCCTCCACAGCAAGACTGCTATGCGACCCATTCGGGCACCGGCATACGCTCTGTTTGCTGTGTGTGTAATATATTTCCGTGCTTTGCGCACAGATAGGGCTATTATATCTCATTTCTTTTTATATTGCAAGCGTCTTTTTGCATTTTCAGGATTGTTCACAGTTTTTTTACAATTATTTGTGCTTTCCGCGCGGCTTAGGCGGCGGGCAGCAGCCCTCTGCATCTACCAAAATGATATCCTCGCCGATCTTTTGTATCTTTGCCCACGGAATGACGATATTCTCGCAGCCGAAAAAGCCGCTCTTTACCGGGATGACAATGGCCGTAATACGGCCGTCACACACGTCAAACTCGATGTCCGTTACAAAGCCAAGGCGGCGGCCGTCACAGGAATTAACGACCTCCTTATCGCGAAAGGTCTCGCCAGAACAGCTTCCCATACGTATTTCCCTCCTATGTTATCATGTGTGGTAATGACAGCAGCGCGCGGCGCACGCGCCGATAAATGGCGGCAGCGTCACGAATCGGCAACGGGTTTTCTCCCAGGCCACATTCCAGCGTATAGGCCGGCAGGCGCAGCGCCTCGGCCACGTAGTCGCTCATGCCGCCGTAGGCGGCCATGCCGTCAGCCTCGCCCAGCCGATAGCCGGTAAGCCTGGCAAGGCGCAGCCCCAGCTCCTTAGCCCCCGGCACGGGCGGCGGGACCGGGTGGTAAAAGATCTCCTCGCCCTGCGTATGCAGTGTCAGGATCGCAAGCGGCTGCACCAGCGCCATCCTGCATGCAAAAGCGGCCGCTTCCGGCT
>JAZQVK010000057.1:0-18872 GCA_045631765.1 Eubacteriales bacterium | reverse complement strand
CAAGCATCACACCGGGGCAACCCTGCAGCGCCTCTGCCGCCTCGCGCACGGCAGGGCTTGGGTGCACGGGGTAATAAAAGCACACGTCGGGGTATTCCTCAGCCAGCCGCCGCACCGCGCGAAGTATGCGCCGCATCGGCTCCCCTTGGCTTTCGCGGCGGTGCACGGTCAGCAGGATCAGCCGCTGCCCGGCCGCAAAGCGCAGGGCGGGGTGCGCAAAATCAGCGCGCTGCGTCAGCGCCAGTGCGTCAATGCCGGTGTTGCCGGTTACCGTAATGCAGCCGGGGGCTATCCCCTCGCGCAGCAGGTTGCCTCGCGCCTGCGCGGTTGGCGCAAAATGCAGGGTAGCAAGCGGCGCAATGGCGCGGCGACACATCTCTTCAGGGAAGGGGGAAAGCAGGTCGCCCGTTCGAAGCCCGGCCTCTACGTGCCCCACCGGCACGCGGCATAGAAAGGCGGCCAGGGCTGCACCGTAGGCAGAGATCGTATCCCCATGCACCAGCACCATGGCCGGCGCTTCCCGGCGGCAGAGGGCGGCCGTGCCCTGTAACACGCCGGCCATTACGTCAGCGGGGGCTTGCGCCTTCTTCATCAGGCGCATATCCAGCGCCGGGCGAATGCCAAAATCAGTAAGCGCCTCGTCAAGCAGCTCGCGGTGTTGGCCGGTAACGGCTACCTCGGCCATAAGCCCCGCCTCACGCAGGGCGGGCAGCAGGGGTGCCATTTTGATGGTTTCGGGTCTTGTACCAAAGATCAGCCATATGCGTTTCATACCGTGCTCCCTTTTTTTCTGAAAATCTATGCGCGTGCGGCACAAAAAAGACCGCCCGGGTTTGACAAACACGAAAAAAAGCGGTATAATGTAAAAAAGAACGAAGAAGGGAGAGAGATATGCCTTACCACGTGTGTGTGTTATCAGCGGAAGAGCGCTTTGCCAGAATGCTGTGCTACGAGCTTGAGGATCGCGGCTTGCGTGTCTCTCTTGCCACCACGCCGGAGAGTGCCTTGCGCATAGAGGCGGATTGCTATCTGGTAGATGGCGATCGGTTTTCCCTGCAGGTGCCCACGGGGCGCCTGATCCGCTATGGGCGCACCCTGCCGGATGCACCGCCCCCGGCCGAGCAATGGCACCGCCCCTTTTCCTTTTCGCTGCTTGCCTCGCTTGCTAAGGGTGAGGCGATGCACGGCCTCGTTTTGTTAGAGGGCGAGCAGGCCGTTTTGTTAGACGGTGAGCGCATTGCCCTGACCGAGCGGGAATACGCCTGCCTTGCCTGCCTGGTGGCGGCCAAGGGGGCACCCGTTTCGCGCCGCCAGCTGCTGGAGGCGGTGTGGGGCAAGGAATGGCAGGATGACGGGGTGGTAACCGTGTATCTGCACTACCTGCGTAAAAAGCTGGAGCGGCATGGCAAGCGTATGATCTATGCCATCCGCGACCGCGGCTATGCCCTGCGAGAGGGGGATACGCCATGATCACACTCATTACCGGCGATTTTGGCAGCGGCAAGACCACGCGCCTGTGTGAGGCCATCGCCGCTGACGTGGCCGCCGGCCGCCCGGCCTGCCTGCTGGTGCCCGAGCAGCAGACCGTGCTGACCGAGCAGATGATGGCAGACCGCCTGCCGCCCTCGGCTCCGCTGTGCTTCGAGGTCAGCAATTTCTCCCGCTTGGCCAATACGGTCTTTCGCCGTGTGGGCGGGCTTTCCTACCGCTATGCCTCGGCCGCCGCGCGCACGCTGTTTATGTGGCGTGCCATGGGCGAGCTGATGCCCCTGCTGCATGAAAAAAACGGCGAGCAGGAATTGGGCCGCGTGCGGAAAATGACCGCCGCCATGCAAGAGCTTTCTGCCCTTTCGCTCACGCCGGGGCAGCTGGATGCCGTTTCCCGCCAGTTGGAGGCGGGCAGCCACCTAAAAGACAAGCTGCAGGATCTTTCGCTGCTTTCCACCACCTATCACGCGCTGCTGCACGAGCGGTATAACGACGTGGCAGACGATCTTGACCGCCTGGCCACGCTGTTAGAGGAGCAGGACGTGCTGGGCGGTATGCACGTATACGTAGACGGCTTTATCAGCTTTACCACGCAGGAATGGCGCGTTTTGCGTGCCATGGCGCGCCATTGCCCGCTCACCGTCACGCTCACGCTGCCGGGCGGGCGTGAGGATGCCACCTGCTACGTTGAAACAAAGGATACCGCCCGCCGCCTGGCCGACCTGGCTGCGCTGGCCGGCTGCCCGCTTGAGCGGATAGACCTGGGCGGCTGCCGGCGTACCGCCTCGCCGCTTTTGCGCCGCGTGCTACCCGCCCTGTTTGAAGAGGGGATAGAACCAGAAAAAACGGAAAACACGGAAAACACGGCACCCGTGTGTTGCGAAGAGCCGGATGCGCTGCGCATTTTCGCGGTGCGCGATGCCTTTGCCGAGGCCGAGCTGGTAGCTTCCGATATTGCCCGCCGCGTGAAGGAGGAGGGCGCCCGCTACCGTGATTTTGCCGTGATCGCCCGCCGAGCCGAGCAATATACCGGCATTTTAGACGTGTGCTTTGAAAATGCCGATATCCCCTGCTTTATGTCGAAAAAAACCGATATCTCGACCTACCGCGCCGTCAAGCTGATCTACACCGCCTACGCCGTTTGCACCGGCGGCTGGCGTGGGCGCGACGTGATCTCCTATCTCAAATGCGGCATGTCCGGCATCGGGCAGACCGATTGCGATATGCTGGAGCTGTACGTCACACGCTGGCGGCTGAATGGCCGCCGCTTTACCGATGAAACCGGCTGGAACATGAATCCGGATGGCTATACCGACCGCCCCTCCCCCCGTGCTGAGGAGATCCTTGCACGCGTAGAGGCGGCCAGGCGCACCCTGGTCGATCAGCTGCTGCCGCTGCAGGAGGGCTGCCGCAAGCAGAGCGTGCAGGCGCATTGCCGCGTGCTGTACGAGTTTCTCGTCTCCTTGCAGGTAGAGGAGCAGCTGGCTGGTGAGGCTGCGCGCGCACGCGCGGCCGGCCGCGTGGGTGAGGGGGATGAGCTTTCCCGCCTGTATGCCACTATTCTGCACGCGCTGGACGAGCTGGCGGATATCCTGCGAGACGTGCCCGTCAGCGCTGAGCAATTCGTTGACCTTTTGCGCCTGCTGCTGGGCGAGGTCTCGCTTTCCCGTATCCCCACCTCGCTTGACGAGGTTACGGTCGGCTCGGCCGATCTTTTGCGGCTGCACGAGCCAAAGCATATTTACTTGATCGGCGTCAACGATGGCGTTTTTCCCGCCCCTGTAGACGATGGCAGCGTGTTCAGCGAGCATGAGCGCTGCGTGCTGCAAGCACACGAGCTGCCCGTAGAGCCGGATCTGGCATTGCGCTCCGCGCGGGAATATTTCTGCTTCTCACGCGCCCTTGCCGCCGCGCGCGAAAGCGTGACCGTGCTGTTTGCCGAGCAAAAGCTTTCGGGCGAGCGGCTAAAGCCCTCGGTGGCCGTTACCCGACTTATAGCCGTTTCCGGCAGGGAGCCTATAACCCCGGCAGAAGGAGACCGGCTTGCCCACCTTTGGCGGCGGGATGCCGCTGCTGAGTATTTAGGCCTCTATCGCGGCACGGCAGAGGGCGAGGCGCTGGCGCGCTGCCTACGGGATGACCCCTTCTACGCCCGCACGGTGGCCGGCCTTTCGCACCCGCTTGCCGAGGCAGATTGTCACCTTAGTGAGGCAACGGCTGCTTCGCTCTACGCCCACGGTCTGACCCTGACCCAGGCGCGTATTGATCGCTACGTGCGCTGCCCCTTCTCCTATTTCTGCTCCTACGTTCTGAAGCTGGATCCTGCCAAGGTGATCGAATTCAGCTATGCGGACGTGGGCAATCTGCTGCACGCGGTGCTTGAGATGTTTTTTGCCATTCTTTCCGAACGGCAGCTTTCGATCGCCGCGCTTGGCGAGGAGGAGCGGCGCGCGATCGTTTCTGAGGTGCTTGAGCGGTATATCCGCCGTATCTGCCCCGCTGAGAGCCAGCGCACGCCGCGCCTGTTGCACCTGTTTGCTAACCTGCGCCGTATGGCCACGCTGGTGATCGACGAGCTGTACGAGGAGCTTTCGCAAAGTGATTTTCTGCCCCGGTTCTTTGAGCTGGATATCGGTTCAGCCGAGGAGGATGCCCCCGGTGCCATTGATTACCGCCTGCCGGATGGGCGCCCCATTCGCATCTATGGCCGCATTGACCGTGTGGATACCTGGCAAAAGGGGAACAAGACCTACTTGCGCGTGATCGACTATAAATCCGGGCCTAAGGATTTCTCGCTTGAGGATATTGAGCGCGGGTTAGATACCCAGCTGCTTGTCTATCTGTTCTCGCTATGGAAGAGCCAGAACCCCGCTTTCCGCCGCCTGCTGTGCGAGGAGGGGGGCGAGCTGATGCCGGCCGGTGTGCTGTACACCGCCGCCCGCGCGGCCGATAAGGTCTACGATGCCCCGCCGGAGCGTGGTGAGGTGATCGAAAACGCCCACCGCTCGGTCAAGCGCAGCGGTTTGCTGTTGGATGAGGAAGAGGTGCTGAGGGCGATGGATAAGACCCGCGAGGGGCGTTTTATCCCCGTTCGTTTCCGGGCGGATGGCGGCGTGCACAAGGCAAGCGAGCGCTCGCTCGCCTCGCTTGAAAAAATGGGCGAGCTGGTAGGCCGGCTTGACCGTGTGATCTGCCGTATCGGCAGCGAGATCACGGGTGGCGAGGCCTCTGCCAGGCCGCTACGTTCAGATAAGCGTAAGCATATCTGCGAGTTCTGCGATATGAAGGCGGTCTGCCGCTCCTCCTCTCTTGGTTAAAATATGATTGACTTTTCTTGCGATCTTCTGTATAATGTTATATATCTTCTAAATAAAGAGGTGCGCTTATGAAAAAGCTGACCGCCCTGTTGTTGACCCTGTGTATGCTGCTTGGCCTGCTGACGGCCTGCGGCCCGGCCGGCACTGGAACGGAAAACCCCGGTGGTAATGATACCCCTGGTGGCAACGACACCCCTGGTGGAACCGATACCCCTGGCGGTGAAGAGGAGCCTGAAGATCCGCCTGTGGAGGTGAGCTACGTGCAGACCTATCCCTATACCGACGAAGACGGCGTATTGCATATCCGCTACCAGGATACCCATACCTTTGACAGCCGCGTGCTGGAGATCAAGGATGCGGTAGTCACCAGCACCCTTTGCGGCAGCGAGCAGGCAGACGAGGCCGTTGTTGTGCTCACGGGTGATAACAGCATCCAGGCCGTTGGCTGCGGTAGCGCCACGCTCTCCTTCCGTAAGGGGGAGCAAAAGATCGTGGTAGACCCCTCGCCCATCAACCTGCTGTTTGTGACCGGGCAATCGAATGCCTCGGCAGACTGGAGCTTCCACGGTGCCACGCCGGAGGCACAGAAGTACGGCCCCACCTATTCGCAGTACTATATTCGTACCGCGCCCACCATGGCCTACTTTACCTGGACAGGGCAATGGCTCTCGATCGAAAAGAGAAGCGACACCCACGTTGCCGCAGAATGTGTGCCCGAGACCCTGCATTGGGATACCATCAAGACCAAGAATTACGTTGGCTGTAACCCCACCGTGCTGGCACAGGAAAATTCCAGCTTCGGCAATGCCGGCTGGTGTGCTGCCCTGGCGCACGAATGGGTAGAGCAGACCGGCGAGCGTGTTTGGATCGTCAACGCCTCGCACGGCGGTATGCCCATCTCTACCTTCCTTCCCTCAGAGGATGGTACCCCGATCGACAACGACTATTATCAGGCCGTGTCGGTATTTAACCTGGCGCTCGAGACCATCTACCGCGAGGTAGATGCCGGCCACTTCACCCTCAACCATATGGCCTATTATTGGTTCCAGGGCGAGAGCGACAGCAGCCGCGATTCGGATTATTATCTCGAGCAGTTTGCCAAGGTACATACCGGCTTCCAGCAGGACGTGATGTATAGCCATAACGGCGTTGAGAAAACGCTGGAATACTGTGGCATTATGACCCTGCGCTCCTGTAGGGATAACGAGGGCAATTCCACCGCCGAGCTGTATATGACCGGCCCGCGTCTTGCCCAGTATTACATGGGCGGCGAGACCGAGGGCGTGTTTGCAAACGTCTTCATCGCCTCTAATGCGACCGAAAAATGGGTAGGCAGCAATTTGAACGTAGAAGAATATTTCTTAGACGTTTACGGCAGCCACCAGGATTTTTACGATATCTTCGGCTACGATATGCCGGTCACCATGTACGAGGTGCACCCCAACATTCATTATCTAATGATGGGGCATAACGAAATGGGCATGGATGCGGCGCGCAATTCACTGCGCATCATTAATGCCACCCAGTCTGATAAGAATTACCGCCTCTCCTATGGGGAAGAGGAGCCTGCCAGCGCCGAGCTGCTGATGGTGGATGGCGTTACCCCGTGGGGGGATAGCATCCTGCTTGACGTGGGCAAGGGCGTTTGCATGTACCCGTCCGTTAGCCCGGCGTATGCCATCTGCCGCGGCGTAGAGCTGCGCTCAGAGACCGAGGGCTTTGAATTTGACGGCTATATGCTGAAGGCAACGGGTGAGGAGATTCCCATGTCTATCACCTTCTCGCTCTACTTAGGCGGCAAGAAGTACGAGACCTATACCATGCAGGTGTCTCCTGCCTCCTCCTTCGTGCAAAACTTCCCGCGGTATGAAAAGGATGCCGAGAATAATTATACCTTCTTAGGGCACAGCGAGCCCTGGCGCACCGGCTACCTGACCTATGCCAGCGGTAGCTTTACCCCCTTTGAGGATGTTGATCCCAACGGCTGGCTATATAACGGCAGCATGCTGTGGGGCGCCGGCAGCCACGGCTGCTTCTGGATCGTCAACGGCATGAAGGTAGGTCTACAGAATACCTCGGCCACGTGCTTGGCTATGGAGTATCTGGCTCCCTATGGCGGCACAATGGGGGCTACCGCCGATATGTTCTCCCCCAATATGCACAACGTGTATCTGGCCATTGCTGTCAACGGTGAAATGGTATGGCCGGTAGAGGGCGGCTCTCTTACCAGCCGCGGTAACTGGTATTTTGCCGAAAAGGATATCGCCGATACCGTTTCGCTGAACGAGCAATGGGCTGACCTGCAATTCGAGGTGGCCGCCGGTGATAGCGTTACCTTCCTGCTGGCGCACGCCGATGGTGTCGGTCAGGTGATCCTGTATCCCACGGTGTATTACCGCGGTGAATAACCCCTATAAAAGCCGGGGGCACACACCATTGTTGTTTCCCCTCTGCTTTTATAACATTATATCACGCGGTAGGTGTCGCCATCCTCTTCCACCGTCAGCACCAGGGCGCGCTCGTCGGGCGAACGCTCCGGGCCATGGATGCACATCTTGCGTGTGCCGTCAAAATCATCAAAGAACATGGCGTGGCCGCCGTTTTGATCGTAGATCATGGTGTCAAGGTGCTTCCATGTTCCATGAATGCTGCCGTTTTTAGAGACCGCCGCGCCAACCACGTAGTTCCCACCGGGCAGGGGCGACCAGGTCAGCAGCAGGCTGCCATTCTTCATGCGGGAAAGGAAGGGTGCATCTGAGCCAAAGCGGTAAGCTGTCTCTCCCTCAATGTGTATCTCGGTCCATTCCAGGCCTGCCGATGAAGAAGAAAACAGGATAAACGGATCGCCAACGGGCGCTGCCAGGTCATCGGTAAGCTGCTGTGCCCAGATCTCCCCGTCGTAGGCGGCCTTTTCTTTTACATAGTTGCTCGGCCAATCGCGTGAATAGACGATATAGGGAACGTCATTTTCCACGTACAGCGTGCCGTCAATGCAGCTTTGCGAGAGCGGCGTAGCGGCGCGGTCGGCAATCGGCAGGAAGGTGCCATCCGGCACGTCGCACACGGCGATCTGCGTGCCGCGGCGGCAGAAGAGACCTTCAGTACCCTTTTCACGAATGGAAACGAACAGGTAGAATTTCCCGCGGTAGAGGTGCACCTCAGAGGCCCAAAGTTCCTCGTCTGCCCAAAAATCTGCGGGGATGGTAAAGATCGGCTTGGGCTCTGCCCAGGTGTGGCAATCCTCGCTAACGTATACGTAGACCGAATGATCGCTCATTTGGTCGTTGATCGGCGTAGAGCTATATAAATAATACTTTCCGTCATGCGCCACGATGTACGGGTCGCGAATGCGGATGTCCTCGGTTCTCAGCATAACATATCTCCTTATTAAATGTCTAAATGGTTGTGATAGCGTAGAGGCAGGTCGTCGCCGTAGATGTGCGACAGGTCAGACAGACATAGACAATGCGGATAGGCGATCTCGCTGCCGGAGAAGCGGATGATCGAAACACCCGTATGGCTGATGTCAAAGCTGGCGGTGAAGATGTGGTAGGGAATATTCAAGAGGTGCGAGAGCCAGTGTAGACCAAAGCCCTGGTGGCAGAAGGCGGCTATGCGGCGGTCGTTTCCGTTTGTCACGCGGTAGCCGTTGCCCTCGCCCGTGCGGGTATAGCCGAGGCGGGAAAGAAACTCGTCCGAGGCGGCTGCCAGCTCGATAGCCCCCTGCGCGGCCAGCGCGTCATCCCGGTAAAAGCCGCGGTGAAAGCTGTCGCGGTCGACATAGTGCTCATTGCTCCCCAAAAGCTTGCCGCGCTGATTAAAGGCCCAGGTGCCGCGGCCATCCGGCAGGTCGCAGCAAAAATGCTTCCAGGCGGTACCCTCGCTCATCCAGGGCTCAATGTGCATCGGAAGACCCAGCGCCTCGCAGGTCGGTTGGGCGGTCTGTCTGGCGCGGCCGAGCGGCGAGGCATACACCTCGTCTATCCCATGCACGGCCAGGCGGCGTGCAACGGCCTTGGCCTGCAGCCAGCCATCCGGGGTCAGAGAATCGGTCGCGTAGTCGGGAATGCCGTGACGCACGATGTAAAGCAGCATATGTTAACCTTCCTTTTTGTTCAAAAATCTGGTGTAAGGGCGAAGCGCTAACAGGCAGGCAAGCAGCCCAAGGGCGGCAATGCCAAGCCAGGAAAGCACCGTGGCCGTCCAGCCAAGGGTCTCGGATGTCAGCGCAATGCCGTAGGAGGCAGAGGCGGAGCCGACATAGGTGGCGGCATTGCAAATGCCGCTGGTGGTGGCCGCCCGGCCATAGCGCGCAAAGCGCGCGGGCAGGCAGGAGATCAGCATAAAGTTCAAGGCGTGCATGCTGCCCGAAAAGAGCGCCACCGAGATCAGCGAAATGACCGAGGCGGCAGGGTGCTGCCACTCCATGCAGAACAGCAGCGGCAGCGAGACGATGAGCGAGAGGGCAAAGAAGAAGAGCGCACCCGCCACCTCGTTGTGTAGAAAGCGCCGGTGCAGGGCACCTGCCGCGTACACCGAAAGAATAGCAAAGATCGGCAGCACCACCGAGGCAAGCACCGAGGAGGCCGAGCCCTGGGAAAAGACCTCAGAGAAGAAGGTAGGCAGCCAGGCATCAATGCCGTCACGCAGGTAGCCCTGCAGCACGATGACCAGCAAAATGGGCACCAGCCCGGCTGCAAGCAAGAGCGGCATAAATTGCCGCCCACCAAGCGTTTCTGCCTTGATGGGCGCTTGCGCCTGCGCTCTTTCCTTCTTTGCCGGGCGCAGCAGACGCATACCGGCCAGCCAAAGGACAAGCATGGCGCCGCTCAGCACCGCCGGCCCGTAAAAGGCGGTGCGCCAATCAACAAACGAAAGGCAGAAGGCTGTGAAAAGAAAGATCAGGATGGTGGCGCTGTGCGCCGCGGCGGTCACCACCAGGTTGGCGCGTACAAAGCCATCATGCGTCAGGTTTTCAGAAAGCAGGCGCACAAGCGGCGGCCAAAAGAGCGCCTGCGCCAGGCCGTTGACCCCCCAAATGATCATGCACAGCCAGGGTATGCCTGCTGCATGTGGCATAGCCAGATTGCAGACCGTGGTCAGCACCAGCCCGCATATGATTAGGTGAGAGGGCGAAAAACGATCGCCAAGAAAGCCGCTGAGGATCTGCCCGGCACCGTAGGTAATAAACAAAGCAGAAACCACCATGCCGGCCGACTCCTTATCAAAGAGCCCGATCGAGATCATCTCCACCATCACGGCGGCAAAATTCTTGCGGGTGAAATAGCTGGTAAAATAGAGTAGAGAGCAAAGGGCGACAAGCCAGCGCTCTTGTTTTTTGGTCATGCTCGATCCCCTTATACGAATTTCTCAATCACGGTATTCTGCTTCCCCTTTCGGGAAAGACCCTCTACGCCCACGTAGCGCAGACGGCCGTAGCCGCGCGCGGTCAGAACGTCACCCTCGCGCAGGGCGGCGCTGCCGTCAAGGCAGGCGCGGCCGTTGATAAATACCCGCCGGGCAGGGAACAGCTCGGCACTTTCGGTGCGTGAGAGCTGATAGGCGCGGGCAAGAATGGCATCCGCCCGGGGCGAGGAGACCTGAATACGCTCACTCTCCACCCGTGCAATGACCGATTCCGGCGGTGTGCAGCGAGCCACACGCACAGCGGTGTGCCGCACACGGGTCAGACTCTCACACAGATAGTCGGCCAGCTTTTCATCACAAAAAAGAAGAAAGCCGCCGTCCTTTGGGCAGATATCCCCAAGACATTCGCGCTTGATGCCCAGATTCATCAGGGCGCCCAGGCAATCGCGATGGGTAAGCGGCTCGGCAAATTTGGGCGCGGTGGGCAAAACGGAAAGGCAGGCGATCGGAAATTCCTCAGGCGCGTAGCCCAGGCTCTCTTCATCGCCAAAGCGCACCATTACGCGCTCACACCCCTCGGCACCGCCGAACACGGTGTAGGGCACGTAGGAAAAATCAGCCGCTGCGCGGTAAAAAAGATCCGCCTCGCCAAGGCCTAAAAAATCGGTAAAGGTATACCGCCCCTTTGCGTAGCAGGTCTCGGCCAGCTCGCAAAAGCGGTGTGTGATCAGCTCTTCCTCTGTCATAAGCGCCCCCTTGCTTTCTTACGCCTTTCATTATAACCGTTTTGCCCTTGCCTGTCAAGCAAAAGCGGAATATTTGATTGACAAATACTACAGGCGGTGCTATAATAAAACTTGTAATATTTTACAAGGAGAAAGCCTTATGAAAAAAATACTGGCACTCATTCTTGTTCTCTGCCTGTGCCTGCCGCTCGTTGCCTGCGGCACGGGTGAAACCGGTACCCCCGGCGGTACCACCCCCGGTGACGAGGAGACCCCCGGCACCACCAATCCGCCCGATAGCGGCCTGACCGGGGAAGAGGATTTCAACGGCAACGGCATTCCCGATAACCAAGAAACGCCCGGTGGCTCCGGCACTACCCCCGGCGGCAGCGGCAGCCAGGGTGGCATCACGCCCGGTGGCTCCGGCACTACGCCCGGTGGCAGCGGCAGCCAGGGTGGCACTACCCCCGGTGGTTCCGGCACCACGGTAGCGGCCAAGGGCGAGTTAGCCTATAAGCTGAATGAGGACGGTGCCTCGTACACCGTTATCGGCCCCGGCACGTGGTACGAGCCGGCGCTGGTTATTCGCGCTACCTATCAAGGCCTGCCTGTCACGGCAGTGGGCAATTCCGCCTTTGATGGCGACTACTACACCAGCGTAACGATCGAAAACGGCGTTACCACCGTGGAGGATTATGCCTTCCGCAATTGTGAAAAGCTGACCGCGATCACCCTGCCGGAATCGATCAAGGCCGTGGGCTACATGGCCTTTTCCGGCACCGGCTATGAGAAAAATGCCGCAAACTGGGAAAACAGCGTGCTTTACATCGCCCATTGCCTGATCAAAGCAGACAAGGAGACAATCTCCGGCGCCTACACCATCAAGGCTGGCACCCGTGTTCTGGCCGGCAGCGCGTTTGCCGATTGCACGGCCCTGACCACCGTTACCATGCCGAACAGCGTAGAATCCCTTGGCAAGGCCGTGTTTGGCGATTGTACGGCGCTTTCCGAGATCACGCTTTCGAGCGCGCTTTCCTTGATTGGGGATCGCACCTTCTACGGCTGTGAAGCCTTGGCCACCATCCACCTGCCGGATGGCGTAACCGCCCTGACCGGCGAGCTGCTGGAGGGCACCGCCTTTTATGAAAACGAGGCAAACTGGGACGGTAAGCTGCTGTACCTCGGCTCTTGCCTGATCGACAGTAAAAAGAAGAACCTGGCCGAGGAAACGATCACCGTGCGCCCCGGCACCAAGTATATCTGTGCCGAGGTGTTCTACGATAGCGATGCCGTAGGCTTCGTTCTGCCCGAGGGACTGCTTTCGATCGGCGAGCTGGCCTTTAAGGGCTGCAACCAGGTGCGCTCGCTTACGCTGCCCACCACGCTGGAAAGCATAGGGGCCGATGCCTTCTACTATTGCTCTCGCCTGATCACCATCGAGATCCCCGCCTCGGTCAAGCATATTGAGGGCAACGTGTTCGTTGGCTGCGGCTGGCTGGAGGGCATTACCGTAGCAGAGGGTAATACCGCCTACCATGCGCCCGGCGGTGTGCTGTACAGCAAGGATAATAAGCAGCTGCTCACCTTCCCCCAGGATATGGAGGTAAGTGAATACACCGTTCTTGACGGGGTAGAGGCCATCCTGCCGCAGACCTTCCGCGGTAACGATTACGTTGAAAAGATCACCCTGCCGAATAGCCTGGTCGAGATTGGCTACGAGGCGTTTTACGAGGCCTCGATCGTTGAGGTGGTGTGCGGCACCGGGCTGAAGACGATCGGCGCCTACGCCTTCCAGGATTCTTATCTGGAGAAGATCAACCTGCCCGCCGGGCTGAAAACGATTGAATCCCGTGCCTTTTACGGAACCTGCATCACCGCGCTTACCCTGCCCGAGGGGTTAGAGAAGATCGGTGGCGATGCCTTCCGTTCCAGCGACCTTGCCACCATCAACCTGCCGAAGAGCCTGCAGGACGTGGGCATGGATGCCTTCCGCTCTACGCCTCTTTACAACGATGCGGCCAACTGGGATGGCGACGTCCTCTATATTGGTGACGTACTGGTAAAGGCCGATGATGCCAAGGGGGCCATTACCGTGCGCCCCGGCACCCGTGTGATCGCCTCGTATGCCTTCCAAGGCTGTAAGGATATTACCACCATTACCCTGCCTGAGGGGTTAGAGATCATCGGTGGTGCGGCATTTAACAATATCTGGAATAGTGAGGCAAGAGAGATCAAAATTCCCGCCTCGGTCACCACGATCGGCAATAGCGCCTTCGCAAATGCCGGTGCCAAGATCACCTTTGCATCCGGCAGCCGCCTGCAAACGATTGGCGACTATGCTTTTGAGAGCTGTCAGTTAGGTAATTTCACGGTTCCAACCGGCGTAACTGCCATCGGCAAGGGGGCCTTCAATTGGGCAGATCTGACCGCCATTACCCTGCCGGCAGGTATTACCCGCATTGAAAACGAGACGTTTAAGAATTGTGACACGCTGACTGCCATTACCATTCCCGCCTCGGTCACCTATATCGGTGATGAAGCCTTCTATGAGTGCGAGGCGCTAAAAACGGTCACCTTTGCCAGCGGCAGCCAGCTGGGTGCAATCGGCAAGCGGGCCTTCTTTAGGTGCCAGATCCGCGAACTTGCGTTCCCCGCAAGCCTCTTCCACATTGGTGAATATGCGTTTGAAGAAAACACCACATGGGATGAGAGCGGCGAGACCGGCCTTTCTCGGGTCACCTTCCCGGCCGGGCTGAAGTACATCGGCGACTATGCGTTCCGTTACAATGGTCTGCTGCAGGATTATCAGCTGCCCGCCGGCCTGGTATACAATGGCAAGGGCGCGTTTGCAAAATAAGCATAGGCTACCCCTTATCGACATAGCAACCGCACCGCCGCATAATGTGGCGGTGCGGTTTTTGCTGGGCGGAGCAGGCTTCTTTTCAACGACAGAACAGGCACTTATGGAAAAAACCATAAGTGCCTGTTCTATATCATCCATCGTCCTTTGCCTGTTCGGGAAGCTCGATCTCCCCCTCTTGCTTCTCAAAGGCCTTGATTTCTTGCCGCAACAAATACAATATTTCACCATTTGCTGAGCGCCCATAATATTTTGATATATAATGCAGCTTATAATGCAAGGCAGGGTCTATTTCAATACCAAGATGCTTGTTTTTCTTGTTTCTCATAAAATCCCCCAAAAATATCTTAATGTAAGTATATTTTAAGATTATTTTATGGTATAATGTTTGGTGTATACTTAAAATAAGTATACTAAAATTTTATGGAGAGATGATATGAAAGTTGCCATTGTTGGATCGAGAGATATTACGGCAATCAACGTAGCAGACTATGTATCGCGCGATGACGAGATCGTATCCGGCGGTGCTGTGGGCGTGGATTGCTGTGCTGCAAAATATGCAAGGAAAAACGGGTTAAAGCTGACGGAGTTTTTGCCGCAATATGAGCGTTATGGCCGAGCGGCACCTATTGTAAGAAACAAAGAGATCGTTGACTATGCCGACAAGGTCATTGTATTTTGGAATGGAACCTCAAAAGGCGCGTTGTCGGTGATCAAGTATGCCGAAAAAATGAAAAAAGAGTGCAGGGTCATTATTGGCAAGCAGCAAGGATGAAAGCGCCTTTTTCTATAAAATTTACTTTTTTCGCATTGTATTTTTCGGCGGGCTGTGCTATACTTTTTACGAGGTGATGAAAATGAAAAATGAAATTACCGAGGTTGACGTAAAAAAGATCAACGAGGAGCTTGCCCACCGCAAATACGTGCTGCGCCCGCAGCTGCACGAGGAGGTCAAGCGCACGCGCGAATACGGCGACCTGAGCGAAAATGATGAATACCGCACCGCCAAGCGCGAGCGCAATCGCAACGAAAGCCGCATCCGCTATCTGGATAGGCTGCTCTTGACGGCCACGGTGGTCAAGGCGGGCGGCAGAAATGGCAGCATCGGTCTCTTTGATATCGTAACCTTCCGTAACGAGCGCACCGGTACAGAAAGAAAAATCCAGCTGGTGACCAGTCTGCGTCAGGATGCCCTGCGCGGCTTTATCAGCAAGGAATCGCCGGTTGGCCGTGCTCTTATGGGGAGGCGCGTGGGAGAGTGCGCGCACGTAGAGATCGCCCCCGGCAACGAATATGACGTGACCATCCTTGCCGTAGAGGCAGGGGAGGATAATGACGAGCTGCCCATCAGCAGCTATTGAGGTGACATATGCTTGAACAAATCAAAGAGCTTGCGCGCCGCGCAGGTGAGATCATGCTGCGTGCTGAGCGCGAGGAGCTACATATCAAAAACAAGAGCGGCGAGGCAGATTTCGTGACTGCCTACGACGTAGAGGTGCAAAATTTTCTGATGCGCGAGCTTTCTGCCCGTTTCCCCGAGGCACAGTTCTTGTGCGAGGAAAAGGAAAACGAGGCCATGAGCAAGGAGCCTACCTTTGTGATCGACCCCATCGACGGCACCACGAATTTTATTCGCGGGCTGCGGCACAGCTGCGTGTCGATCGGGTATTACGAGGGCGGCGAGGTGCAGCTTGGCCTGGTGTATTCCCCCTATTCAGACGAGATGTTTTACGCCACCCGCGGTGGCGGTGCCTTTCTTGAAAAGGGTGGGAAAATTCGCCCCGTCAAGCGGGAGGACAAGTCACTTTCCGAGTCGCTTACGGTGATCGGCACCAGTCCGTATTATAAGAAAAACACGGGCGAGGAGACCGTGCGCATCTTCTGCGAGCTGCTTTACCGCACGCTGGATATTCGCCGCAGCGGCTCTGCCGCCCTGGATCTTGCCTACGTGGCGGATGGGCGCTACGACCTGTTTTTTGAATGTGTGCTTTCCCCGTGGGATTTTGGTGCCGGGCGCCTGCTGGTGACCGAGGCGGGCGGCGTGATCTCGCAGCCCGGCGGGGAAGCGCTGCCGATGGTGCCTGTGCCGATCTTAGCCGGTGCGCCCACGGCACACAAGGAATTTCGTGAATTGATCGGCTACCGGCCGTAGCCGAAGAAAGGACCGGTATGGATCTGTTTCAACAAAAGCGCGGGCTTGACCTGCTATACGACCTGTTGGTGCGCGGCAAGGGTGGGGATATTTTGCGCATCCCCTATCATCCCTCCAAAACCGTGCTGCCCGAGCCGGTAGAGGAGTACTACCCCCGTGCCACGCCGGAATCCCGCGGTGTAGAAAGCGGCCGCCTGTCTCGTATGCTGGCGGCGCTCGAGCAGGATAAGCGTGTGAACGTGCATGCCATTTCGGTTCTGTGTGATGGGGCGGTCATTTGTGAGGCAACAGCTCGGCCGTATGACAGAAGCCTGCCGCACGTTTCCTATTCGCTGTGCAAATCGGTCACCGGCATGGCCATTGGCCTCTTGCATGACGAGGGGCGCATCGTGTTAGACGAGCCGGCCTATCGCTATTTTCCGCAGGCTGACCTGCCGGGCCGCCTTGGCGGCCGCATGCGCGCCGTTACCGTGCGCCATTTGCTAACGATGGCCAGCGGCGTTGCCTTTGCCGAGACCGGCTCGGCCACCGATACCGATTGGGTACGCGCCTTCTTTTCCTCTGATGTGAAATTTGAGCCGGGCAGCGATTTTGCCTATAACAGCATGAACACCTATATTCTTTCCGCCCTGGTGCGCGCCATCACCGGAGAGGGGCTGGTGGAATACCTGCGCCCACGCCTGTTTGCCCCACTGCACATCCGGCATATTTTCTGGGAGACCTGTCCCCGCGGCATTGAAAAGGGCGGCTGGGGCTTGTACGTCGCTCAGGAGGATATGCTGAAGCTGGGGCAGCTGTGCTTAGACGAGGGTGTGTTTGAAGGCAAGCGGCTGATCTCGCGCGAGTGGCTCGCCGAGGCCTGTACCACCCAGCGCACCACGCCGGAAAGCTGCGGCATCTATGATTACGGCTACCAGATCTGGCATGCGCGTGAGGGGGGGAGCTACCTCTTTAACGGTATGCTGGGGCAAAACGTATGGGTCTGCCCCCAAAACCGCATGGTGGTGGCGGTAAACGCCGGCAACGTAGAATTTTTTCAAAAAAGCAGTATGCTGGCCATCATCGAGCAGACGCTTGGCAGCGGCTATCGGCGGCCGTATGATATACTGCCGCCCGATAAGCGGGCGCTGCGCGCCCTTCGCCTGCGTGAGGAGCATTTTTATGAAACGCGCACCTGGGTCAAGCTGTTAAAAGAGCCGGGGGCTTTTACGCGCCTTATGCGCCGCCTGCGGCGCGAGGTGCCGCACCCGCTGCCGGCAGCATGCGCGGCGCTTTCAGGCAAGCGCTTTCCGCTGTTAGAGAATAATAGCGGTATCCTGCCCCTGTTCGTGCGCCTACAGCAGAATAACCATACCAAGGGGCTGCGTGCCATCCGCCCCGAGAAGATGGGCGAGCGCTTCTTCGTCACCTTTGACGAGGGCGAGGGGGCGCTTTATCGGATAGAATTCGGCTTTTACGATTACCGCCCGTCTCTGCTGGAGATCGGCGGTGAGCGCTATCGCCTTTGCTGTGCCGCCCGCTTCACGGTGGATGAGGATGGTCGCGCGCTGCTGATGCTGCATGTGGTATTCCCCGAGCTGGCGCACGAGCGCCGGATCAAGCTGTATTACGAGGAGGATCCCGCCACCCTCACCCTGCGCGAGGTGCCGGGCAAGGAGCTGCTTACGGGCCTCTTGCGTATGTCGATGGGCGAGGGGCGCTCTCGCGGGCTGATGGGCTTTTTACAAAGCCGCCTGAATATGGAATATTTCATGATGAAGGCGTATGAGAAATTTGAACCGGTGCTGCTTTCCGATACGCCGGCCGCTCACGAGCAGGAGGATGAGCTGGCGCTTTTAGAGGCAGCAGCCGAAGCGGAAGAGGAGGGTAGCCTGTAAAAGGCACCCTCTTTTTTGTATAGATCTCCCTTGCCGCGCGGCAGGTGAAAGCCGCGCAGCCGCAGCCAGATCGGCGGGCAGAGGCGACCCGTGTGTTGCAAAAACAGGTCAGCGTGTCGGCTCTCGGCCAAAAGCCTTCCACCGCGCGCCAGCCGCGCTTGCCGCAGGGCGGAAAAGAAAAGCTCGTCGCTTTCGGTAACGGTAACCGAAAGGGAAAGCCGGTAGTGGGGAAAGGTAAAGCGCTTGCGTGGGTCTTGCGAGGCGGCGTATTCCGCCCGCGCCCTTTCAAGCAGCCGCTCGGCGAAGGCGGCGGTCTCCTGCTCTAAGCGTGTGTAAAAGGCGGCGATCCGCTTGCCCCCGGCCCCATCAGCCGCCAGGCTTGGCAGCCCGGCTTCCCACACCACCAGCACCACCCCGTTTTCCCGCATCACGTTCATCCCATCACCCCTTTTTAATAGTGTATGTGCGGCTGGTGGGGGATATGCAAAAGCAGCGTGTGTCTTTGACACACGCTGCTTTTATGTTCTTTAAGCAAGCCATTCCTGCGCTCTCTTCTCAGAGAACCGGGTAATATCCTCCTTCGGGTGCTGAGAGGTCTCGCCACCGTTTACGTAGAGGAAGTAAAATCCCTCCGGTGTGCGATACAGGCTCTCTTCATAACCGTTCGGATCACCAAAGTCACCGCTCGTTACCTTTTTGATCAGCTCGGCGGTCTCGGTATCATACAGCTTTTTGCAAATGATCTTCTGCATCCTGTCTTCTCCTTTCTATCATGCTCGCTTATATTTTAGCGGATGTGCACAAAAATGTCAAGTGTAATTTGTGGAAACTGCTCAAAAACCAAGTGAAGGCAGCCAAAGCAACAGCTGCTCTACCACCAGCACCGTGCCGCAGGCGCAAAGTGCCACGGCCAGCAGGCTTTTTTCACGGTAGGCAAGCAGCAGCGCTACGGCAAAGCCGCAAATGGCGGAAAGCAGGCTGCCGGTAGAGGAGAGAATGGCAGGAAAGGTCATGGCTGCCAGGCAGGCGTAGGGCACGTAGTGCAGAAAGGAGCGAACGTATACGTTTTTGATCTCCCTTTTCCAC
>JAZQVK010000056.1:0-2441 GCA_045631765.1 Eubacteriales bacterium | reverse complement strand
ACGGGAATTACCGTTGCCGAGGCGAGGGGAGTAATTCTTTGCACCGCGTACTCTAAGGGGTTGAAGATCAGCGAATATACACCTCTACAGGTAAAACAGGCGGTTGTTGGTTACGGCAAGGCAGAGAAGCACCAGGTCATTGATATGGTAACGCACCTGCTGCGCTTAGAAAAGCCGCCGCGGCCGGATGATACTGCCGATGCGATCGCCATTGCGCTATGCCACGGGCAAAGCGCCGGCTCGCTTCTTCGCTCGCTTCGTTAATGAAAATAGATAGGATCGTGTACTATGTGGATCAGTGATGCATGGAAGGATTATGAATTGATTGACGCCTCGGATGGCGAGCGCTTAGAGCGCTGGGGGAAATACACCCTTGTTCGCCCCGATCCGCAGGTGATCTGGCATACCGAAAAAAAGAACCCGCTTTGGCAAAAGGCTGATGCCAGCTATCGCCGCTCGCACAGCGGCGGCGGCGCGTGGAGCGAAAACAGGCTGCCTGAAAGCTGGAACATCTCGTATAGCGACCTTCGCTTACGCATAAAGCCCATGGGCTTTAAGCATACGGGCCTGTTCCCGGAGCAGGCAACGAACTGGGATTGGTTTTCCTCTCTCATTCGTAAGGCCAATCGCCCGATCAAGGTGCTGAATCTTTTTGCTTATACGGGTGGCGCGACCGTGGCTGCCGCACAGGCGGGGGCTGCCGTTTGCCATGTAGATGCGGCTAAGGGCATGGTTGCCGCCGCTAAAGAGAATGCCGCGCTTTCCGGCCTTGGCGAGGCACCCATTCGCTACATCGTGGATGATTGTAAGAAGTTTATCGAGCGTGAGATCCGTCGCGGAAACCGGTATGACGGTATTATTATGGATCCGCCCTCGTACGGCCGCGGCCCAACCGGCGAGGTTTGGAAGATCGAGGAGAGCATTGATGCGTTCGTCTCTCTGACGGCTAACTTGCTTAGTAATAAACCGCTGTTCTTCTTGCTAAATTCTTATACAACCGGTCTTTCGGCGTCTGCCATGAAATATTTAACGGATCTGCATCTTCACCCGCGCTTTGGGGGAAGGAGCGAGGCAGACGAGCTCGGCCTTCTGGTGCAGCAAAGCGGTCTGGGATTGCCTTGCGGCAGCAGCGTGCGCTATACCTTTGAAGAGTAAAAGAGGGGAATACATTGAGTAACTTTATAGAAACAGAGCATCTTGCCTTTTCTTATGAAGAGGAGAATGACCGGCAGCAGCCGGCGCTGAAGGATGTTTCGATCAACGTGCGGGATGGAGAGTATGTAGCCATCCTTGGGCATAACGGCTCTGGCAAGTCTACCTTTGCCAAGCTGCTGAATATGATCTTGGCGCCGGATAGCGGCAAGATCCATATTGCGGGGCGTGAGGTAACGGCACCTGACTTTACCGAGGACGATATGTTTGATTTGCGCCGTGAGGTAGGCATGGTGTTTCAAAACCCGGATAACCAGCTGGTGGCTACCATCGTGGAAGAGGACGTTGCCTTCGGCCCGGAGAATCTTGGCGTTCCGCGCGAGGAGCTGCGTCGTCGCGTAGACGAGGCGCTGGCCATGGTGGGAATGAGCGAATACGCTCTGCACGCGCCGCACCGTCTTTCGGGCGGACAGAAGCAGCGCGTGGCCATTGCCGGCATGATTGCTATGATGCCAAAATGCGTCATTTTTGACGAGGCAACTGCCATGCTTGACCCGCTTGGCCGGCGTGAGGTGCTAAAAACGATGGATATGCTGAACCGCGAAAAGCATATCGCCATTCTGAACATCACGCATTATATGGATGAGGCTGCGCATGCAGACCGCATCGTGGTGGTCAATGATGGCCGCGTATATATGGATGGCACGCCAAGCGAGGTGTTTTCACGGATCGACGAGCTGCACGCAATAGGACTTGAAGCGCCGCAAACAACAGAACTAATTGATATTTTGCGGCAGAGCGGGTGTTCGTTGTCCGCCGGATACGCAGAGGACGAGGCGTGCGTGGATCTGCTTGTGCGCTTGTATGAGGAAGCATGATGGAGAATATATTAGAAATAAAAGACGTATCCTACGTTTACGGCGGCGGCACCCCGTTTGAAATGGTGGCCTTAAACCACGTAAGCGTTGGGTTTGAAAAGGGAAAGATCACCGGCGTGATCGGGCATACCGGCTCCGGCAAATCTACCCTGGTGCAGCTGCTGAACGGGCTATTGCGGCCGCAAAGCGGCGAGATCCTTTTGAATGGTGAAAGCATTTGGGCGAAGCCAAAGGAGATTCAAAAGATCCGCTATCGTGTAGGGCTTGTCATGCAATACCCGGAATACCAGCTGTTTGATGAAACCGTGCGTGCCGATATTGGCTATGCGCCGCGTAATATGGGTCTTTCGCCTGAAGAGGTGGAGGCGCGCGTGAAGGAGGCGGCCTCCTTTGTTCGCTTGGACGAGGGGT